>JACQXS010000065.1:0-9255 GCA_016208615.1 Candidatus Stahliibacteriota bacterium
TAGCGCACCAGCATGGGGGGCTGGGGGTCGTCGGTTCGAGTCCGATCTCCCCGATTTGTAACGGATGCTGTTTAGAAATAGGGGATGGATTTTTTGATTTATACCCCATACTAAAGTATGGGGTTAAATTAGAATCCATATATTTTTTATGATATTATTTTATCGTGTAGTAGCTTTTTTATCTTGCATTGTGAACAGGAGACTGGCTTTGTTTGTAACTGACCAGATAGGTAAGCTTATGTATTTTACACTATACAGAAAGAGAGTAAGGAAAGTTATTAGTAATCTCAAACATATAGATAAGAAGCTTACTTCTCTTGAAGCTCAGAAGACAGTCTTAACTATTTATCGCAATTTTGCGTGCTTTATCTATGAATTTCTACTCCTTCCTCGTCTCTCTTCGCGCAATTTATTTGATTATATTGATATAGAGCATAAAGAATATCTTGATACTGCGATGAAAGGTGGCAAGGGAGTAATTGCTCTTACTGCACACCTTGGTAATTGGGAGATTGGGGGTGCGATATTAGGTATTTTGGGCTATTCTCCTACTGTGATTTCTCTTTCCCAGCCTTCCCAAGGGATGAAGGATTTTTTCACTAATCGTCGTGAGTCTGTTGGGGTGAAGGTTGCTTATATAGAGGAGCGTTTAACTAATGTAATCTCTACTTTAAGGCGAGGTGGTATAGTAGCTACACTTGGTGATAGAGTATATTCGGGACAACATTATGAGGGTAAGTTGTTTGGTGCTAATTATTGTTTTCCATCAGGTCCATTTAAGTTACATCATCGTCTTGGGTGTCCAATAGTTCCTACTTTTTGTGTGCGTGAAGGGACTAAATATAAATTGTATATTGAGCCGGAGTTGAAAAATGGTATAATAGAATGGTCACAGATACTTGAGAAATACATACCAAGATATGTGACCCAGTGGTATGTTTTTGAGCAATTATGGGGAAAAAACTCAAAACTTAAAAGTCAAAATTCAAAAGTATAGATGTTGAAGGTAGCTTTGCTTATTCCTGTGTATAATGAGGAAAAAACTATAGGAAAGTTAATTCAAAGCCTAAATTATCCGTCCCGCAGTATCGGGATTTCCGCTCCCGACACATTCTGCGTGGGGACAGGTCCGCTACAACATAAAGATATAATAATAGTTGACGACGGCTCTATTGATAGTACATTTAAAGTTGTAAAAGATATGGGTGCTATTGTGTTAAGACATACTTCTAATTTAGGCAAGGGACAGGCTCATCGGACAGGGTTTAAGTATGCCCTTCAGCAGGGCTATGATTATGTTATTACGCTTGATGGTGATGGTCAGCATTTACCTAATGAGATGTGCAGATTTCTTGATATCATAGAGAAAACAAGAAAAGATATAATAATAGGGGAGACTATAGTATAGGAAGAGTCCCTATTTCTACTATCTATCTTAGTCATGAGAGTAAAATTCGTCCCGGTATTGATACTTTAAGGTTTGTAAAATTAGCACTTAAAAGTATTTGGAGATGAAATAAGATGAAAATTTTATTAACAAATGACGATGGCGTAAGTTCTATGGGATTAAAAATCCTATACGATACTCTATCGCCTATGCATAATGTAACAGTAGTTGCCCCAGCACGCTCACAAAATGCTACCTCTCATTCGCTGACTTTGCGGCGTCCATTGAAGATACGACGATTAGATAAAAATATTATTAGTGTTTATGGTACTCCGGCTGATTGTGTCATTTTAGCCGTATATCATTTATTAGATAGTTTACCGGATTTTGTTATTTCTGGTGTCAATCTTGGACCAAATCTGGGTGAAGATGTTATGTATTCCGGAACAGTAGGTGGTGCAACAGAGGGTGCAGTTATTGGTATTCCGTCAGTAGCGTTATCATTTTTTGAGCCTAAGAATCCTGACTTCAAATCAGCAAGTCAGTTTGTCTTGAAACTAATAGAAAAGGCAAAATCTATTCCCAAAAATGTAGTTCTAAATATAAATATCCCGCATGCTCCTAAAGGTGTAAAAATTACTCGTCTTGGTAAGCGTGAATATGTAGATGTAGTTGAAAAGCGTAGAGGTGGTTGTTTAATAGGGGGTATAAGAAAGGATACAATAGAAGAAGGAACTGATTTTGAGGCCTGTGAACAGGGCTATATTTCAATTACTCCTTTAAGGATTGACTTAACTTGTTATGAATCTATTCCAGAGCTCAAAGATTTTGAACTTTGAATCCCTTCGCTACCAAATGGTAGAGACGCAAATTATTAGTAGGGATATCGAAGACAAAAAAGTAATAAACGCGATGAAAAAAGTGCCACGCCATCTTTTTGTGGCTAAAGATTTAGAGGAAGATGCCTATAATGACCATCCCCTTCCCATAGGTTTGGGGCAGACTATTTCTCAACCCTATATGGTGGCACAAATGACATCGGTATTAGGGACTTGCGGATCTTCTCGGATACTTGAAATAGGGACTGGGTCAGGGTATCAGGCATCTATTCTTGCCGAACTTGTAGCCGAAGTTTTTACAATTGAATGTATAGAAACATTGGCACATTCGGCAGAAAGAGTAGTGCGGGGTTTAGGATATGAGAATATATTTATGAAAATAGGCGATGGGACTTTGGGGTGGCAAGAACATTCTACATACGATGGTATTCTAATAACCGCAGCTACTCCTTTCTTTCCATTACCATTAGTAGAGCAACTAAAAGATGGTGGCATAATTGTTGCTCCAATTGGGGATAAGTCAATTCAAACGCTTACAAAAGCAAGAAAGATAGGTAATAAATTACATCAAGAACAATTATTTGATTGTGTGTTTGTCCCACTTGTTGGAAGATATGGATGGAGGGAATAAAAATACCTAAATTCCTAAATTCCTAAACACCTAAAATCCTAAAATCCTAAATTTAGGTATTTAGGCATTTTGGACTTTTGATTTTTATAGACGGGAGATAGCGCAGTCCGGCTAGCGCGCTTGGTTCGGGACCAAGAGGTCGCGGGTTCAAATCCCGCTCTCCCGATTACTAAAAATATCAGTATGATGCAACAGATAGCTTAAGTTGTATATTGAAAAGTTAATTTAGATAGGAGGGAAGATGAAGAAAGAATTGGGAGTAGTGGTAATGGGCGTAGCAATGTTTGGGGCTACGATGGTAAAGGCAGATACTAATGTGAGTGGGCATATTACAGTGAATACGGTCTGGGATACAACAGGTAGCCCGTATATTGTGACAGGAGATGTGACTGTTGATAGTGGTGTGACTTTGACTATTGAGCCGGGAGTTGTGGTGATGCTTGATTCGGCAAAGTCTATAATGGTAAATGGAACTTTGAATGCTATTGGCAGTGTGGCAGATTCTATTATAATCAGTGCGCAAGATACTACACAAAAGTGGCAAAGGATATGGTTTAAATCAGCATCAAGATGTAGCTTGAAATATTGTAGAATTGAGTATGCAAGGAATTCAGCGATATATAATGAGGGAACTGGTCCTATTTACATAGAGCACAACACCATATCTAACAACTCCGGTAGCAGTATCTATAATAATGGGGGCTCAGCGACGATAGTTAATAATACCATATCAAACAACTCTGCTGCTTCTGGTGGTGGTATCTATAATGATGGGGGCACAACGGTGATAGTTGATAATACCATATCAAACAACTCTGCTGCTTCTGGTGGTGGTATCTATAATGATGGGGGCACAGCGGTGATAAATAGTAATACCATATCAAACAACTCTGCTGCTTCTGGTGGTGGCTTATATTGTTCTGGGGGTTCACCCACTACGATGGTAGGTAATACTTTTACCGATAACTCTGCTGCTGAGGGTGGTGCCATATATAATTCTGTGGATTCACCCACTACGATTGGCGGTAGTAGTTTCACCGATAACTGTGCTTCTGCTAATGGTGGTGCTGTATATTGTTCTGGGGGTTCGTTCGCCACATTTACAAATTGTGAGTTCATTAGAAACTCCGCTACTCAATATGGTGGTGGCATATTTAGTGATTCTGGTTTACTCGTAATTACCATTAGTACTTTTACTGGCAATTCTGCTCTTGATTATGGTGGTGGCATATTTAGTTCTGAGGGTTCACTTACGCTGAACGGTAATATGTTTCCCAACAATTATGCTAAATATGGTGGTGCCATATTTAGTTATAAGGATACACTTAAGATGTGCCATAATAGTTTCACCTGCAACCGTGCTAATTATGGTGGTGCTGCGTACTGCTCTAATCCCGGTGGTGGTAAGGGTTCATCTACGATTGACAGTAATACTTTCATTGGCAACTTTGTTACTGATTATGGTGGTGCCATATATAGTTCTGGTGGTTCACCTATGATTACCGGCAATACTATCACAGGCGACTCCGCTGCTCGTGGTGGTGGTATATATAGTGATACGGGTTCACCTACGATTACCGGCAATACAATCAGCAGTAACTATACTCAGTATGGAGGTGGTATATTTAGTTCTGGTGGTTCACCCACGATTACCGGCAATACAATCAGTGGCAACTCTGCTACTCAGTATGGTAGTGGCATATATAGTTATGTAGGTTCACCCACAATTACCGGTAATACTATTACTGGTAACTCTGCTGATGCTCGTGGTGGTGGTATATATAGTCGTAACGGGACACCCACGATTACCGGTAATACAATCAGCGATAACTCCGCTACTACTTATGGTGGTAGCATATTTAGTTATTATGGTTCACCCACAATCAAATATAATACCATAAAAGATACGACCTCATCGCAGATATCGGCTATATGGATATGTTATGATAGTGCTTTGATTGATAGTAATAACTTATATGCTACTGGGTATGCGGTATATAATAATAGTATAAAGAATATAAATGCTTGGTATAATTATTGGGGGACTGCGGATAGTGCTACTATTGCCAATCAAAAAATCTGGGATAAGTATGATAACTCTGCCAAAGGTATAGTGTATTATATGCCCTTTCTGACGGATACTTGTCGCTTTGATAGTGTTGAGATAGAAGAGACAGAAAACAGAGGACAGAAGGCAGAAAACAGATTAGAGGTGTATCCTAATCCATCTGTTCGGTCAGTGATTATTGGGTATCAGTTACCGGTAGCGGGTGAAATTTCTCTTAAACTTTATGACATATCGGGTAGTTTAGTAAGAACTCTTTACTCTGGGGTGAAAGAAAAAGGGTATCACGAGCTTAATGTAGTTGCGTCCTGCAATACTCCATTATCAGAGGCAGGTATTTACTTTATCAGATTAGAGAGAGATGGATTCAAGGAAACGAGGAAACTGACCATAATTAAGTAGTTGTTAGTAGAAGTGAGGTTGTCTCGTTCCTACATAGAAATGAAAACCAGGTAAATAAGTGACGCGGAGTGTTTTATGCGAGAGTGGAATAAATGATAATAGATGGTAAAGCAATAGCTCTCCAAATAGAAGCTGAAATAAAAGATAAGATTTGTAAGATTAAACCTTATTTGGCTGCTGTAACTGTTGGTACTAATGACGCAACTCAATCTTATATCCGTAACATCCAAAAGATAGGAAGTGAGCTTGGTGTAGCAGTAGAAATTGCCAATTTACAATCTAATAGTAGCACCCAAGAAGTAATAGATTTAACTTTGCATCTTAACTCAAAAGCAGATGGAATTATAATTGGTAGGCCTTTGCCCTCACATATTGATGAACAAGCAGTAATTGCCGCTATTTTGCCTGAAAAGGATATAGATTGTCTGCATCCTATCAATCTTGGCCGCTTGATTTTGGGTACTCCTTTATTTACGCCGTGTACTCCGCAGGCGGTGATGGAAATTTTAACCCGCTCTAATACTAAAATAAGCGGCAAAAGGGTGACTATTGTTGGAAGAAGTAATATAGTAGGTAAGCCATTAGCCATAATGCTGATTCAAAAAGGTGTTGATGCTACTGTGACTATTTGTCATACAAAGACAAAAGAACTTTTGCTTCATACTAAAAGTGCAGATATATTGATAGCGGCGGTGGGCTTCCCTGGACTTATACGAGCCAGTATGGTAAAGCCGGGTGCAGTAGTTATAGATGTGGGGATAAATGTTGTCGAGGGTAAATTAGTTGGTGATGTTGAGTTCAAAGAGGTAGAGAAGATGGCAAGTCTGATAACTCCCGTACCCGGTGGAGTAGGTCCTATTACTACACGACTTCTATTTAGGAATGTTCTCTTAGCAAAAAGTAAATAACTTTAATTTTGCACTTTGCATTTTACAATTCTATATAGGAGGGAGGTAAGAAATGATGGTATTATTTTTATTACTCGGGTATCCAGAGGCAATGCCTCTTTTGGATTCACTCTCGTATCGGTATCATTTACATTGTCCTGATACTCTTAATTTGATTGCCAAATGCTCTATAGTGCCGGATGTAGAATTTAGTGTCCTTTATGTCAAGGGTGATGGGCTTGAAATTAAAAAGAGAGGAGAAGCCGAAGACTCACCTTTTGAGTCAGTAGCGCGTGAGATTATAAATGGTGCTTTATTGCTTACTGGACTTGGGGCTTCAGAACTATGGCAGAGTTTGGGTAACGAAAAGTCTATTGATACGGTATTTACTAAGGATAATTGGATAACTATTTTGCCTAAAGCTACAACATTATTTACCAAAGCAGAGTTAAAGATAGATAATTGGCTGATAAGGGAGACAAAAATAAAGACAGAGGACCAAGATATGTATGCCAAGATTGAGTATAAGAATGGATTGCCGGTGAATATAGATGTAAAGAGTGATACATCAAATGAAATGAGCTACTGCTCAAAATTCATAATAAAGCAGGAGTATAAGAAAGGTTCTACCCTACGTATCCCATATAAGACTGAAATTATAGGCGAATCTTCTGAAATCCCAGATGAATGGAAATATATTGTCATTGAATATAGAATTGTAAATTGTAAAGTGCAAATTGCAAAATAAATTCTTGCTTTACAATTTTCATTTTACAATATAGCGAAGCGACAAATGAAATGAGCTACTGCTCAAAAGTGAAGACTTTATGGTTAATAGATGGTAGTTCGCTTGCTTATCGTGGGTTTTTTGCATTCATCAAAAATCCACTCCGAAATTCAAAGGGCGAGAATACTTCTGCTATATTTGGGTTCCTGAACTCTTTACTTAAATTGCTAAACGATAAGAAGCCCGAGTATTTACTTATTTGCTTTGATACTCCTGCCCCTACTTTTAGGCATAAACTTTTTGAAACATATAAAGCCACAAGACCCAAAGCTCCGAATGAGTTATTACCTCAGCTCTCTATAATTAAGCAAATAGTCAAGTGCTTTGGCATACAGGTACTTGAAATAGAAGGCATAGAGGCAGATGATGATTTACTCGCACTGACAGGTGATTCTATAGACAATATTCCCGGAGTCCCCGGTATAGGTCCCAAGACGGCGGTTGATTTAATTACAGCATTCGGTGGTGTAGAAGATATACTTGCCAATGCACATAAAATAGGCAATGAAAGAATAAGGGAAGCGATTATTAATTTTGCTGACCAATTATTGCTTTCAAAGGCACTCGCTACTATAGATACCAATGTTGAAATAAAGATAATACCGGAGGACCTTAAAATAACTGCTATGGATGAAACCTCACTGGTAATGATTCTTAAAGAACAGGGCTTCTTTTCTATTATCAAGAAACTTAATCTTGCCGGGAAGTTTGATTTTGTGGGGACTAAAAAATATACTATCGGTAATTTGGAGGATATTTCTTTAACTCACGAGACGAGTATAGTTTTTGCAGAAGGAGATTTAACCTCACAATACTTTTCGCTCTCCTGTCAAGAAGGGAAGGCAGAGGTTTTCTCTCTTAATGAGCAGTATATTAACAAGATTATGCAAGACTTGAGTATTAAAAAGATTACCCCAGATGCTAAAGCATTATTTACAAAATATGATGTCCAAGGTGAAGTATTTGACTTGGGGATTGCAAGTTATCTTTTGAAGCCCGAGATAAAGGAACATTCGTTGGATAATATAGCGGTTGAGTGGCTGAGCTATCCGTTATCGGATTTTCAGCCAGAGGCTGATAAGCCTCCGGCTCAGAAACCTGAAACACTTATAAATGGATTGGGTGAAAGGGCTGATGTGTCATATAGGTTATATAAAATATTAGAGCCGAAGCTTAAATCTGCTGACTTAGACAAGCTTTTTAATGAAGTTGAACTCCCACTTGCTCGTGTCTTGGCAGATATGGAGCGTAGGGGTGTGCTGATAGATAGGGACTATTTTTCTTTGGAGGCAATGAAGATAGACGCTAAATTACTTGATATAGAGAGAGATATTTATGTCTGTGCGGGAGTAAAGTTTAATATCCGCTCACCGGCTCAAATGAGTGAAGTATTGTTCACTCGGCTCAAATTACCGCATTCAAGAAAAACAAAGACCCACTTTTCTACTGACCAATCTGTGCTTCACGAGTTAGCCAAAGAATATGAGTTGCCTAAAAAAATACTTGTCTATCGTGAGTTATTTAAGCTTAAATCTACTTATCTTGATGCTATTCCTTTGCTTGCGGATAATGAAAATAGAGTTCATACAACTTGGCAGCAAACTACTACGGCGACAGGAAGGTTGTCATCGGCTAATCCCAATCTCCAAAACATACCAAAGCAAGAGATAAGGAAGGGATTTATTGCTCCTAATGGGTGGCATATTTTATCAGCTGATTATTCGCAGATAGAATTGAGGGTATTGGCCGCTCTCTCTGGTGATATGGAACTCATAGATGCATTTAAACAAGGTAAAGATATTCATACAAGGACGGCGGCTGTTATTCTTAATATCCCCGAAGACAGGGTTACGAAGGAAGAGCGAGAGCAGGCAAAAGTTGTAAATTTTGGTATTGTATATGGTATGGGACCATACGGGTTATCGCAAAGATTAGGAATCGGAGTAGAGGAAGCGAACCTTTTTATTACTGCATATTTTATCACATATCCCGGCGTCAAAAGATGGATAGATGAGCAAATTAGGTTGGCACAACAAAATGGATATTGCGAAACTTTAATTGGTAGAAAAAGGTGGGTACAAGGGATAAATTCAGACAATATGAGAATAAGAGAAGCAGAAGAACGAATCGTGATGAATACTCCTATACAAGGAACTGCTGCTGATATGATAAAAATAGCCATGATTAAAATTAATGAACGATTGAAAGACCTTAAATCACGTATCATCATTCAGGTGCACGACGAGCTAGTGTTAGA
>JACQXS010000065.1:9270-29212 GCA_016208615.1 Candidatus Stahliibacteriota bacterium
GAAGAAATAGAAGAAGTGCAAAATATAGTAAAATACGAAATGGAGAACGCACTATCATTAAAAAATGTCCCCATAGTAGTAGGTATAGGGATTGGTAATAATTGGCACGACGCCCACTAAGTTGGTTAAATGGTGAGGGGTAATTAGTTAAATGGAGGAGAAGTATAGAACTTTTGAAGATTTGGAGGTATATAAAATAGCAAGAGAGTTTAGGAAAAAGATATACGAGATAATCAGTAAGTTACCTATTGAAGAGAAATATAATTTAGGTTCCCAGATGCGGAAAGCTGTAGTTTCAATTACCAACAATATTGCAGAAGGGCATGGAAGGTATCATTACCAAGAAAATATTCAATTCTGTCGGCAGGCACGCGGTTCATTGGAAGAAATAATAGACGACTTAAATCTCTGTATAGACCAAAAGTATTTTGATGAACAGTATTTGAATGCCTTAAAAGAGGAAGGGTATCAATTACTAAAAAAACTAAATGGATATATAAAGTATCTAATAAAGCAAAAGGAAACAAGCATTTAACTATTTAACATTTTAACCATTTAACGAGTATGATTATTGGCATAACTGGTGGGATTGGGAGTGGTAAATCTACTGTGGTTGGATTTTTTAAGGAATGGGGGCAGAAATCTGTGATAGAGGTTGATAAATTGGGATGGAAAATATTAGAAAGCAAACAAAAAGAAATAGTAGAAGAGTTTGGAGATGAGATATTAACTAATAGTAAAGAGGTTCAACCTCAAGAGGTGCAACCTCAAATTGACAGGAAGCGGCTGGGTCAACTTATTTTTGCCTCCCCAGATAAGATACGCAAATTTAATGCTATTGTCCATCCGCCACTTATTGCTGAATTAGACCGCTGTATTCATGCAGTACATAATTTAGTAGTAGTAGATTGTGCGTTAATTTATGAGTGGAAGATAGAGAATTGGTTTGATAAGATTATTCTTGTGACCTCATCGTATGAAAATAAGATGCAACGATTATTGGAATCGGGCTATACAAAAGAAGAAGTGATGAACCGAATACATGCTCAACTGCCCGATGAAGTTAAAATTGCTGATTGGGTTATAGAAAATAATAACTCTTTACAAACACTACGAGATAAAGTCAAATCTATATGGGAATTACTATGTAATAAATAGGGGCACACTATTAAAGTCATGCCCCTACTCAATTTGTATCTTTGTTCTATTGCAACTTGACTAATTTGCCTTTGAATATCCTGTCACCAGCAGTTAGGGAATAGAAATAAACTCCTGTTGATAGTCCCTCTGATAATATGAATTGTATATTATTATCTCGTGTAGTAGGTTCAATCTCACTTACACAATTACCCGCAATATCGTAAATCATCAAGTTGCCTACATCTTTTAACCCGGATAGCGTAAAGACTATATTAGAGGTGAAGGGATTGGGATAGATAGTGGTGAATGCTTTGAACTCATTAGCTCCTTCTTCTGCTCCACTTGTTATACTAAAATTAACTCCCGTTGCTCCCGGACCAACAGTATCTCTTAATGGAGTTGATGCAAAACCTTCGGGAATACTTGTTCTATGTACCCCTATATACCATTGCGATGCCCCACTATACACGGGCATTGTGTAGTTACCATTTGAATAAGTGTATGTAAAATTATCACCAATCCCATCTGCATCGGTCCATAATCTACACTTGTCATAATTGCTGCCAGCTTTGTTGACATGTCCCGTGATAGTTGCATTCGGTCTATAAGCTTTAAGTTCTAAATTGATTTGAGCAGGAGAATTCAGGTTACCATTCGCACTTGGTATAATTGGATTCATATATGAGCCATAAAATTGGTCAGCAATACTTGTTACAGCTACTCCATATGCCCACGCTGTTACAAAAGATGCTTTTTTAAGGGGTATTCTATAAGCACCGTTAGCATCAGTTTTCCACAACTTAACCCATATCGGATCAGTAGTTCCATAAAAATAAGCATATGCTGTAATAGAAGTTGGGTCTGTAATTGGACTATTGGCATCGTCTTTTAATGTTCCCCATAATGTAGTGCTATCCGGAACAACGGAACGCATGGCAAGAGTTTTAGAGTTATGTCCAGTTATCAAAACCGAATCAATGTCTGGCTCATTGCTGGCATAATCTGGTGCTACTATTGCTGGGTCAAGCACGACCATATTTATCCATTTGCCATTATAGCTACTCGGCAGTCCAATATAATAATTGCCTGAATTATCAGTAAAATTACCATATTCAATCACAAAATCCATATTCATCGCATCTATTATCTTTATTACACATACGAGTAGCCGTGATCGACTGGCAGGTAGATTTACATTGCCTGCGATTGAATAGTTAGAGGCGATAGAATCAACAGTTAGCACCACAGTGTCAGATACACCATTATCTTCAGCATAAAACAGCAAATTACCCGAAAACTTAAACGCCTCACAAAGCTCCCTATATTGACCGTTTGTAGTTTCATCCTCGTCATTAAAATTGCCATCTATTAATCTTCGCTTAACTATCCACGGGTCAGAAGCATCTAATTGATTATTGCCATTCGCATCCAAATAGAATGTGCCTTTAGCATTAGGGCTGCCATCAAAGGTAAAAGTGAGTTCAAAAGATGCATCAGCAGAGATATTGGCGGAAGTAGAGCCATTTATCAGCATATTGTGTACCCCATAGCTATTAGCCGCAAAAAGTATCAAAATTATCCCTACATAAAACCTTTTCATCATATCCTCCTTTTCTCTTAAGATATTCGACTTAATCCCCCTCACCTAATCCTATCGTAGTTCATAATCCCACCCCCTTTTTTAATTATCTGTTTGTATAATACTCTTACAATTTGCATTTGTCAAGCAGAAAAAAATATTTCTCTATTCTCTTAATTTATCTACCTATTTTCGGTACTCCAAGTATAAACTTGACATTTTATATTTATACTGCAAGATATTTCTATCAATGGAGACGGATTTTTTAGTCATAGGTAGTGGTATAGCGGGACTTACCTTTGCTATGGATGCTTCAGCTCATAGTAGGGTAACTGTAATAACTAAAAAAGATACCCCTGAAACTAATACTAATTATGCACAAGGCGGAATAGCGGCTGCTTTATCTCCCACAGACTCTGTAGAATTGCATATTAAAGACACATTAGAAGTAGGTGACGGGCTATGTAATTCTGAATCTGTCAATCTAATTGCTACTCAAGCACCTTCTGTTATTATGGAACTTTCTGCTCTGGGCGTGGATTTTTACAAAACCCCTGATAATAAGATTGATTTAGGGAGAGAGGGCGGGCATTCTCAAAATCGTATTGTTCATACAAAAGATGCTACGGGAAAAACAATTGAAAATGTGCTGATTAAAACAGTTAAAGAAAGGGGAGTAAGTTTATTTGAGCATTGCCTGGTATTGGATTTGATTTTGGAAGACAATAAATGTATAGGAGTATGGGTATTAAAAGAGGGAGAAGTTTTACCATTTTTCGCTTCCTCTGTTATTATAGCAACAGGTGGTATAGGGAACATTTATCTCCATACAACTAATTCCCCTATTGCTTCGGGTGATGGTATCAGTATGGCTTATAGGGCGGGTGCCGTTATTGGGAATATGGAGTTTATCCAATTTCATCCTACTGCCTTTTATGGTAAAAAAATAGATGGCAGGGCATTCCTACTTTCTGAAGCAATAAGAGGGGAGGGCGGGATATTAAAAACACAAAATGGATGTAAATTTATGGATAAATATGATTCCAGGGGTGACCTTGCTCCCAGAGATATAGTAGCGAGAGCTATTCATTCGGAACTTAAAAAAAGGCAAGAACCTTATGTGCTTTTAGATATTACTCATTTATCAGAATCAAAGATAAAGGACCGCTTCCCTACTATTTACAAGACTTGCTGTGGGTTGGGAATTAATCCTGCCAATAATCCTATTCCTGTTGTTCCTGCGGCACATTATGTTTGTGGGGGTATAGTTGTGGATATGGAGAGCAGGACTAATATTCCTAACTTATTGGCAATAGGTGAATCAGCTCATACAGGTGTTCATGGTGCAAATAGATTAGCTTCAAATTCTTTATTGGAATCTATTGTGTTTGCCCATAGAGCGGCAAGGAAAATCAAAAATCAAAAATCAAAAATCAAAAATAGTTCTTTTAAGATACCAGTCAGCTTCCCAGATAAGGAAGGTGATACTGATATAATCAGAGACTACTTATTTAAGATAAAAAAAATAATGTGGGAAAAGGTAGGAATAATTAGAAATGACAAAGAATTGGCGGAAGCTCAAACTGAAATAGGACAATATAAGTTAGAGATAGAAAAACTTTATCCCCTTTATAGACAAACCGTAGAATTAGTCGAACTACGCAATATAGTAACTACTGCTTCTCTGGTAATAGAATGTGCCTTGCGTAGAAAAGAGTCACGAGGCCTGCATTATAATATTAACTATTCTTCACGAAATGATTTAGAGTATAAAAAAGATACTATTATTGCAGGTCAAAGTTATAGGTAAAATCAAATGAAACAAAATCCGGCACAATCTGTTTTGTTCACAGAAACTCAACAAAAAATATGGGAAACAAAAGGTATATTTTCCGACCGCTATATCAGGACAAAATTAAAAGACGATAAATTATACCCTAATGAGGAAAGAGTAAAATTACTTTGGGAATTTTGTTCTAATCTGTGGAATAAACTTCATATTGCACTCGGTAAAGGGAATGAAGAACTTACGAAGCGAGAATTTTTAGAGCCAATACTTGAAAAATTAGGCTTCGCATATTCTATAGAAATCAGTTTGCCAGGAGGAAGTACCCCTGACTATCTTCTCTTTATAGATGAGAAATCAAAAGAAAGTGTATTAGCTGAAAAGGGAGCAACCCAATGCAAAATGGCAATTTCTTTGCTTGAGGCAAAAAAGGTCAACCATCCTCTTGGAGATGTATCTAAACACGAGACACCGGGCCGTTTTCCTCATCAACAGGTAAGGGATTATTTGCAGGATGCATCAGATGAATCAGGGAAACCATACTTCCGCTGGGCAATCCTTACAAATGGTAATATATGGCGTCTTTATTGCCGGGATGCCCGACAAAGAGATTATTTTGAATTCAATCTTAAAATGGGAATAGCATCTTATTCTTATGAAGATTTTGCAAAATTTATTACTCTATTCAGCCCTTCTGCATTCATTAGGAATGTGGAAGGCTAATGTCCTTTAGACGATTGAAAATAAAATTAACAATCTTAAAGAATTATATGAAAATTGTCTTATATTCCTTTATCGTCTGCTTTTTATTCTATATGCAGAAGGTAGAGGGCTTTTACCTGTTAAGTCATATGGAATTGGGGCAAATAAGGATTATAGAGAGCGTTATAGTTTGCAACGCTTATTCCCAAAGTTGAAAAATCGCCAAAAGTTTGACTCTGATGAATTTACTGACCTTTATGAAGATATGCTCAAATTATTTCACCTGATTAACAATGGGAATAAAAAATGTGATATTCCACAATATAATGGTGGATTATTTGACCCTGAAAAACACCCTGAATTAGAAAATTGGCAAATAGGAGAAAAGACACTTGCCAATGTTTTACGCAGACTTATAGCCGCTAATATACCAAAAGGGATAGGTGAGCAAGATAGTTTTGATTTCGGGGATACTGTTGACTATGCGGATTTAGAAGTCAGACAACTTGGCTCCATTTATGAGGGACTATTAGAAAATCAACTTGAACAATGTCATTCTGAGCAAAGCGAAGAATCTCTTCCATGTGTTCCGGGAACTCTTGTCCTTAAAGGTGATAAAACTGAGCGTAAAGCTACAGGTACTTACTATACACCGGATGATATTGTCCAATATATTGTGGATAATACTTTAGGACCACTATGCAAGGAAATAGAAAAGTTACCCGAAGTTCAGGCACGGGGAGAAAACTCTTTTGCTAAAGCAGTACTTAAACTTAAAGTTCTTGACCCATCAATGGGTAGTGGGCATTTTCTTGTCAGGGCTACTGAAGTTCTTGCTGAACAAATAGTATATCATCCGACTACTGTTTTGCAAAATATAAAAGTTCCAAGGGGTTTATCACAAGACGAAGAAGAATTTGCTTATTGGCGCCGCAAGGTAGTAGAATCTTGTATCTATGGAGTTGACCTTAATCCATTAGCAGTTGAATTGGCTAAATTATCACTCTGGCTTACCTGTATTGCAAGTGATAAGCCGTTAAGTTTTCTTGACCATCATATTAGACCTGGCAATTCGCTTATTGGGGCAAAAATAAATGAACTTGGAAATCTTCCCACAAAAAAGAAATTCCCTCTTTTAGCTCCTGACCTTAAAAAAGCGGTTAGCAATGCTATACAGAAATTAAAAACAATAGAAGAGATAGAAAGTAAGAATATTGATGTAATAAAAAAGAAAGAAAATTACTGGCAGGAGGTAAGCGAAGAACTTAAACCATATAGAGAAGTTGCTGATTTATGGACTGCTACCTTATTTGGAATTAAAATAGATGAGACAGAGTACCAAAATTTAGCCAAATTATTAATCTCCAACACAAAACCCTACACCAAAGTAGGGGCAACCCTTGCGGTTGCCCAAACAGAAGGGCAGGGACAAGCCCTGCCCCTACAAAAGAAATGGGAACCATATATTGGTTTTCAGGAAATTGCCAAAAATAAAATGTTCTTCCACTGGGAACTGGAATTCCCAGAAGTCTTCTTTAATGAAGACGGCACCCGTAAAGAAAACCCAGGCTTTAATGCCGTGATTGCTAATCCACCGTATGGTGCTGAAATTGGGACAGATATAAGAAAACGTTTTAGGGTAGCAACAAAAGAATATCGCCCGGAAATTAGTAGGAATTGTTACAACTCTGAGGGAATTTTTATTGAACGGGGCATTATCTTACTTCAGCAAGGAGGAACTTTAACCTATATTGTTCCGAACAACATTGCTCGTGGCAGTTCATTTGAAAAAATTAGAGCGCTTTTATTGGAAGAAACAAATATAAAAATAATTGTAGACGAGGGCAATCCTTTTGAAAACGTGACTCTTGAAATGCTAATAATACTTATTCAACGAGAGAATGCTACTACCAGTAACAAAATAAATGTCATCTCAAGACGAAAGGGTTTTGATAATTTTTATAACACCGTTGATCAGAAGATTTTTCTTAAGTATCGTAGGTTGATTTTGTATTATGATAAACTTTTTGAAATGTTAGTAAAGGATTCCCTTATTGATATAATTACTACTTCTGGAAATCTTGTGATAGGGTCAAAATATTTAATACAAGAAAAAAAGCCTAACTTACTACCTGTAATTACAGGTAGAAGTGCCTATAGATATGTTATTCGACAAGATGGTCTTGAATATGTAGAAAAAAATAGTCTGGATGAAAGGCATTTAGAGATTTTAGGAAAAGAACTTTTAGCTACGACACTTCATATCAATAAGTTTAGAGTTATTATAAAGCCATGTGGTTATACATTGGGAGAAAGTTCTGTTTACTTAATATTTGACGAAGGATTATTCAACCCGCGGTTTATAATGAGTATTTTAAATTCGCGCCTTATTAATTTCTATGTTAAACGCTATATTTTTAATAACTCATTTTTAACCTTTGATCTAACCTCTCCCCATACAAAATTTGTACCCATCAAAAAACTCGCTTTTCCACAACAAAAACCCTTTATTGAGCTTGTTGACCGTATTCTTGCAATAACAAAGGATGATGATTATCTTAATAATTCTGAAAAGCAGGCACAGGTAAAGACACTGGAGCAAGAGATTGACCGGCTGGTTTATAAACTTTACGGTTTAACCGAGGAAGAGATAAAAATAGTAGAGGGGAAAAATAATTTTTTGTCCTAAAGAGTATCAGTCCTTTTTACCTTTTTAATACTTGACAATATGCAATTCCTATATTACATTCTACAAAGATGAAGGGTTTATTTTATTTGCTTCTATTATCTCCTTCCATAATACAAGGGGCTTTTGAATCCATAGATTGTGGACAAGAAGATATCTTTGAAAACCCATCCTATATTAGTGAGCAGATAATACAAACAATGTGGGTGCAATCATTTGGTATTCTTCCTTATACAAAAGTTAGCTGGACTGGATTAAAGCATATTGGAATAGGAGCGTCAAACTTCGGGAATGAACTTTATAGAGAAAACGAACTGCTGGTGAGATATGTTTGTGAAAATAGGAAAGCTAAAATAGGTGGCTCAGTGCGAGGGATGAGTTTATGGGCAAAAGATAGAGAGACAAACTTTGCTATTGGAATTGACGCGGGGATGACTTTTTGTGCTATTCCGTTAGTTGATTTCACAGTAGCGGTGCAGAATGTTAATTTTCCTAATATTTCGGGAGACGCAATTCCTAAAAGAGTAATTATAGGAGTTAGTGTCAAACCCAGACCTGAGTTCACTACTTATCTACAAGTTTATAAAGAATCAGTATATCCCGTAGAGATAAGATTAAGGAGTGAAATTGAGATTTCAGAACTAATGAGCATCGGGATAGGGGTAAAGACTTATCCATCAGCATTTACTTTTGAAGTTCTGTTAAATCATAAAAGACTGGGTATTTCATATTTTGCAAGAACACACGAGACGCTTGGGCTTACACATAGTTTCGGAGTTAAGATAAAAAAATAAATGAATTAAGATGAAGTTGGAATTTAGTATTCAGGACTTTTTGGAATTTGGATTTTATAACGGAACGAATCAAGCGGTAGTTTTTATATAGGACAAACAAATAATCTTGAAGATAGAGTAAAGCGTCATAATGAAGGAAGGTCTAAATACACTAACCACAAGGGAAGATGGGAACTATGTTATTCTGAAAAATATACAACACGAGGTAACGCTATAAAGAGAGAAACTGAGCTTAAGTCTAAAAAAAGCAAACATTATATAGAAAGATTGATTTATGGGGTCGTAGTGTAGCTTGGTTTAACACGTCGGCCTGTCAAGCCGAAGATCGCCGGTTCAAATCCGGTCGGCCCCGTTTTTTTAATATACATCTTATTTTAACATTTTTATTATTTCATCAAGTCCCTTTCTGACCTCAGTTAGAATATCTTTATCTACCTCTTTTTGGCTTAATTTTTTTTGCACTCCTTCAATAGTATAATGCTCCTCGTAGAGCAATTTCTTAATCCGAAAGATTAGCTCTATATCGCTTGCAGTATATATTCGCCTACCACTATTTGCTCTTCTTGGATGTAATTCTTTAAATTCTTGCTCCCAATACCGAAGCACATACGGCTCTACTCCTACTTTTTCTGCCACAGCAGATATGGAATAATAGTATTTCGTGTTAATATCTTACACCTATTGTATAGAACTTGTCAATATAAAATTGCTTGACAATTAGAGATATTATAAGAAAATAGGTTTATGGAATTATTAAAAGGACGGGTATGGAAATTGGGTAAAAATATAGATACAGATGCAATAATTCCTATGAGGTACTGCAATCTAACTGACCCGAACGAATTAAGCCACCACTGTCTGGAAGGATTAGACCCCAACTTTGTCAAAAAGATAAGCAAAGGAGATATTATAGTAGCGGATTCAAATTTCGGCTGCGGTAGTTCAAGAGAAGTTGCTCCAATAACAATTAAGGCAGCCGGTATTAGTTGTGTCATAGCAGTTAGTTTTGCGCGCATATTTTTTCGTAACTCAATCAATATTGGGCTACCTATTTTTGAATGCCCAGAGTGTTATGAGGCGATAAATGAAGGGGATGAACTCACGGTGTATCCTGATAAGGGGACTATTCTGAATTTGACAAAAGAATTGGAATTTAAGACTACCCCTTTACCCGAATTTATACAAAAAATAGTCTACCTTGGCGGACTTATGAATTATGTAAAGGAGTGGCTAAAATAAGACTTTACCCAAACATAATTTTAAATAGGAGGTAAGTATGAAATGTGTAGTGACAGGAGGGAGTGGGTTTATAGGGAGTCATTTGGTTGATAGGTTATTAGCCGAAGGTCATAGTGTGGCTGTTCTTGATTCGAGGCAGCCGATTCAGGTTGAAAATCCCGCAGCAAGCGGGAATGTAGAGTGGCTAAATAAGGATATACGGGTTGATTTGGGTGATATTTTTAGGGGTTATGATTGTATCTATCATCTTGCGGCAATGGCGAATGCGATAGAATGCACTAAGGCACCCGATTTATGTATTGCCACAAATATTCTTGGGACGACAAATATTCTCGCAGCTGCATTAAAAGGTGGTGTGGATAGGGTAATTCTTGCTTCTACTTGTTGGGTTGCGGGTGCTCAAGAGGGAGATATTATTACTGAGGATAGCTTATTTCGGCTTGACCAAGTTAATACTATTTATGGTGCAAGCAAGATAGCCCAAGAAATGTTATGTTATTCCTTTTTTAGTGAATATAAGGCTCCTAAATATACTATTTTGCGTTACGGTATTCCATACGGTGAGCGGATGAGAAAAGGTTTAGTTATAAGAATATTTATGGAGTTAGCCGAGAAATCTGGGGTTATAAAAATAGCAGGTGACGGCAAACAGGCGAGAGATTTTTTATATGTAGGCGATTTATGCGAAGCCCATATTCTTGCCTTAAATCCAATAGCCGAGAATAAAGTATATAATCTGCCGGGTCCAAACCTAATTACCATAAAAGAAGTGGCAGGGGAGGTAACGAAATATTTCGCCGCTAAGATTGAGCATACTCCTCAAAATAGGGTTGAGCCCAAGCTAAAACATATTGAAGGTGAATTGGCTAAAACAGAACTCGGTTGGGTTGCCAAAACTACTTTTGAAGATGGGGTTAAGAAATGTGTAGAGTGGTGGAACTCGCTTACTAAGAACCAAACGCAGTGATGTAATCATCAAAAGGAATGAAAATTGCCTACATTTCACCTGGTGAAAGTATTCACGACCATAGGTTTTTTGATAAGTTTATAGAAAAGGGACATCGGGTTTATGTAATTTCGTATTACTGGCCCCGGGATATAGCTTTCAGGTGGACAGGGATTAAATTTCTCCACTATAATTCTTGGAATAATAAATGGAGAACACATAGATTTGGCTCTATGAGAAAATACTTAGATATTGGACTTAGAACTGCTTATCTTCGCAATCAATTAAATAAAATAAAGCCGGATATATTGCATTGTGGCTGGGTGCAAACTGATGGTTTATATGGTGCGTTATCTGGATTTCATCCTTTTCTCCTAATGCCGTGGGGGTCGGATATTATGGTTAATCCTGATAGGTCATTTTATGAATGGAAGGTGGCGAGATTTGCTATCAGGAAAGCGGATATGATAACTTGTGATTGTGAATATGTAAAAGATAAGATAGTTGAAATAAGTGGTTACCCAGCAGATAAAATTATTACTTTTCCTTGGGGGATTGATTTGAAGAAGTTTAATCCTAATATAGATAGAACAGAGATACGGAATAAATTGGGCTGGCAGGACAAGAAAATAATTCTAATGAACCGCTCCTTTAAGCATATCTATGACCATATGACTTTTATTAAAGGGTTGCCTGATTTATTGAAAGAGGATAAGGATATTAGGATAATGTTCATTGGAGAAGGTGAATTATTGTCAGATATGAAGTCATTAGTAAAAGATAAAGAGCAGAGGGTTAAATTTTTAGCCAGAGTAGAGAATGCTGAAATGCCTAAGTATTTAAGGGCAGCGGATATTTATGTTTCAACTTCCCTTTCAGATGGCAGTTCGCTCTCGCTTATGGAAGCTTTTGCCTGTGGGTTGCCGTGTGTAGTTACTGATGTCCCAGCTATTCGCGAGTGGGTAGTCAATGGAATCAATGGCTTTATTGTACCAAGAAAGAATACGCAGGGAGTAGTGGAAAAGATACTAATGATTTTAAGAGACGAGAAGTTAAGGAAGGAGATTAGGAATAATAATTGGAAAGTAGCACAGGAAAGAGCAGATTGGGATAAAAACTTCCAAGTATTAGAAAAAATATATGATAGGTTGATTAGGACAACAAAAAGAAGGAAAGATGGATATCCACAACAGTAATAGAGAAAAGACTAACGCCAAGAGAGAAAGAAATATCGGTGATAAGGAAAGGAATATCGGCGATACTGAAAGGAGTATTGGCGATAAGGAAAGGAGTATTGGCGATAAGGAAAGGAATATTGGGAAATTTGAAAGGAAATATGGGAAATTTGAAAGGAATGACGCGATATCCCCATAAAAAAAGCCGTCATTTATAAAAAATAAAAGGAGGTAAAGATGAAAGTACCTGGTGTACAAATATATTTTCCCGAAGAGGATAAGAAGTGGATTTTAGATAAAATAAACGAATCGCTTTCAACGGGTCAATTGACACTTGGCAAGTATGTAAAGCAATTTGAGCAAGAGTTTGCCAGTTATATTGGCACTAAATATGCAGTTGCGGTAAGTAGTGGCACTTCGGCTATTGAAATAGCTATGCGAATATTTTTTGCAAATCCCGATTTATCGGGAGAGGTTAAGGGTAAAGAAGTAATAGTACCGACGAATACTTTTTTCGCTACCCCTGCTGCTGTGCTTCATGCGGGTGGAATAGTTAAGTTTGTAGATACTGAGCGTGAAACTTTTGCTATAAATGTTGATGGGCTTAAAGAAGCCATTACTCCAAATACAGCCGGTGTTATAGTAGTGCATATTGGCGGCATAATAAGCCCCAACATATATGAGATAAAAGAAATATGTAAGGAACGGGGTTTGTTTTTATTTGAGGATGGGGCTCACTCACATGGTAGTGCGTTAGATAATATAAAGGCAGGTGCTTTTGGGGATGCGGGTAGTTTTTCTTTCTTCCCTACTAAAGTCATCACAAGCGGTGAAGGTGGAATGATAGTCACTAATTCTGAGACCATAAGAGATGAGGCGTTAATTTATCGTGACCAAGGTAAAATGGACCCAGCTGCGAATTTACATGGTCGGCTCGGATATAATTGGCGTCTGAGCGAACCACATGCAATCATAGGAGTAACACAACTTAGACGATTAGATGAGTTTATTGAGGCAAGAAACAGGATAGCCAAAATATACGATAAGGGATTAGAAGGTATTCGGGGTATTTCAGTTGTAAAGGTGCCGGAAAATTCTGTCTGCAACTATTATAAGTATATTGCTATGTTGGAGCCTGGCATAAAAAGGAGTGAATTAAAGAAAGAATTAAGAGCCGAATTTGAGGTCGGACTGACAGGCGAAGTCTATGAACTACCCTGCCATATACAGCCGATTTTCAAATCCTTATGCGGATGCAAAGGTGGTTCACCACACAGTGATTTCCCTATAGCAGAAGATGTTTGTTCACGGCATATATGTTTGCCTATTTTTGTTAAGATGACTGACGAGCAAGCAGAGTATGTGGTAGATTCAATTAGCAAAGTGATAAGTAGTAAGGATTAAGTAATAAGAATTAAGAGGTAAGAGTTTCTACTACCATATCACCTATTTCGCTTGTCTTTAAGCCAGAGCTTGTGGAAATTGAAGTAATTTTCTTGCTTCTTAAAAGTCCAGCAACAGCATTTTCTATCATTTGGGCCGCTTTAGGTTCACCTAAAAATTCAAGCATCATCTTTACTGTCTCAATGGCGGCAAGTGGACAAGCTACTCCTTTACCGGCATGTTTTGGAGCACTGCCGTGTATGGGTTCAAACATAGAAACCTGACCCGGATTAATGTTACCTGATGCCGCAATCCCCATACCACCTTGAATTACAGCTCCTAAATCAGTTATTATATCGCCAAATACATTATTGACAACTATAACATCAAACCACTCAGGATTCTTAATCATCCACATACAAGCAGCATCTATATAAGCGTGGTCCTTTTCTATATCCGGATATTCTTCTCCTACTTGCTTAAACACTCGTGTCCAAATATCCATTGCCCGTATAGCATTAGCTTTGTCAACAAGAGTTACTCTCTTTTTCTTATTGCGTTTTCTGGCACACTCAAACGCATATCTTACAATTCGTTCCACGCCCATGCGTGTATAAACCATTTCTTGAATAGCTACTTCGTTTTCTGTACCTTTATGCAGAAATCCGCCTATCCCTGTGTATAAATCTTCAGTGTTCTCACGCACTGCTATTATATCAATATCTTCAGGCTTCTTATCTTTGAGCGGACACAAGTGCTCGGCATAAAGTTTAATAGGACGCAGATTAATATAAAGGTCAAGCTCTCCCCACCTAATAGCCCCTATTATGCCGCGTTCTACAAGTCCAACTTCACATCTCGGGTCTCCGATAGCACCTAAATAAATAGCATTCATCTGCTTGAACTCGTCTAATATATTAGCAGGCATAAGTTCACCGGTTTTTAGATAATGCTCACTCCCAAATGGATATTCTTTAATTTCATAGCTAAACCCAACAATTTCAGACACCCGTTTAAGTACTTTAAGTCCTTCATTTATTACCTCAGGACCAATGCCATCACCCGGTATAACAGCTATTTTATACATAGTTGACTCCTTCCTCTAAAAATATACATTACAGATTAAATATCTTCTCTATCTTTTTTACATTATTTACCCAAGTAAATTCGCGACTCTTTATATGTGCTTTGTTACCGAGTTGCTCTCTTAAATTTTTATCTTTAACTAAAATATCCATAGCGTCTCTTAATCCTATTACATCCCCCGGCTCAACCAAGATAGCAGATACTCCATTATGAAGTATCTTATCCAAGTCAGGAACATTAGAAGCAACGATAGCCTTTTTGGCAGCCATATATTCAATTACTTTCATAGAAGCTACTGAGATATTTGCCAAGTTTCGATAGTAAGATACAACAGATATATCAATTAAAGCAAGGTACTCCGGAATATTACAATGTTTCACATAGTCTGTAAAAATGACCTCTTTGCTTAAACTAAGTCTATCAATCATATTTTGTATTTTCTCTCTTCCCTTCGCAGTTCCAATGATAAGAAATTTAATAGAACGTTCTTTGTTAATAGATTTGAGCATAGCGAATGCCTTAAAAAGAGTATCAAAATCAAGTATTGGCTCCCATAAACATCCCACGAATCCAATAACCAACGAATCCTGTAAATGATACTTGCATCTCAATAATTCAGTTTCCTCTCTTTCAATTTCATTAAATAACTTAAAATCAACTCCATTCAGAGTAACTTCTATTTTCTGGGCCTTTATTCCCCTATCTTGTATAAGATAGGTTCGTAGTCCTTCGGAAGCTACAACAATATAATCTGCAAATTGCAACATTTTCTTTTCTCTTTTGTCAACTATATTTGTAAATGCTCGGAGATGGTACCATTTTATCGCACTTATAAGTGGTGTATTAATTTCCAATACAAAAGGGATTCCTAACTCTTTTTTCATTATTGTTCCCACATTTCCATAGATTTCCTCCCTCTCATATATAAAATCAACTTTATCTCTTGCAAGTAATCTTTTAAGTACTATTGCTGAAAACCAGTAATTTACAATCCGCTCTATTTGAAGTAAATAAGTTGAAGCATTAGGATAAAAACGAGCTTCTTTCTGGGTCATCCAGAATAAGAATATAAATATAACAAAATGTTTTGCCTTATAGTTGTAATCTTCATTTAAGACTTCATTATTTGGAATTATTCTTCCTGAGAATGTATCAAATACAGTAATCTGATGCCCTCTTTCTTTAAAAGCAGATACCATACTTCTAACATGAACAGCACTCCCACTTTCACGAGACAAGATTGTCCCGTCAAATAAGTAAATAATTTTCATAGCATATGGCAAACTTTTATTTCCATGCCTCGCCTCCTAAATCTTTTTCTGATGCGACATAAGATATAGTAAAATCTTTTTAGGAATTATGAGTTTAATAACAGTTTTTACTATTAGGTCTATATTAAATAGACTATAAGGAAGTGACCTCAAAAAAGACTTTAGTGCACTTCTGTAACTACCTTTGCAATAAAGATACTTACCCCACCGATAATAACTTTGAATTAAATTTCTATTCATTTCAATCCACGAGATCATATTTGATTGCTCTTTCCCATATTTCCTGCGCTCAATTGCCAAGTGCTTTATAAGTGGGCCCTCACTTTCTTGTGGAACCTTAGTAACCACACTAATTCCTAATGGATTTATGCGATACTTATATAATAATTCAGGAATATTAGCTATTTGGAAATGCTCCGCTATTCTTAATATTAAATCGTAATCATGAGAATATCTAAATTTTTCTCTGTACCCACCTATTGTATTAAGACATTCTTTCCTAAACATAATACTTCCATGAGCAATGGGATTGCCTTCCATAAGTTTTGTTTGTAATTCATTATTTGTAAGAACAGGTTTTACGCTTTTCAGGAAATTACCGGCTCCATCTATAATAAAATAGTAACTTCCTAATAATCCTATATGAGAATTTTCATCAAGAAATTTAACTTGTAATTCTAATCTATTAGGCAAAGAAATATCATCTGCGTCCATTACTGCAATATATTCGCCTTGTGCTACTTTCATACCTTTATTGCGAGATTTAGGTACCCCTAATCTTGTCTTGTGTTTAAGACTTATTATTCTATTATCTTTATAGCTATCTATAATATATTGACTATTATCAGTAGAACCATCATTTATTATGATAAACTCAAATTCACTAAAAGTTTGATTGAGAATACTATTTATAGCTTCTTTTAAATATTTCCCGTTGTTATAAGTTGTCATAACTACTGAAACAATAGGACAAGTATTCATTATTTCAGTCCTAAAACATTAAATATATCTTTAAACCTTTTTTGCCATGTATGGTCACAAACAGCTCTTTTATAGCCAGCTCGTCTTATTTTTTCACATTCTACAGGATGAGAAAGGTAAAATCTAATTTTTTCATAAAGGTCCTCTTTTGAATGATAGCATACGATTTCTCTATCTATTTCAAAAAAGTTTTCTAATTCTGGCATATATTCTACCATATAAAACCCACCACTCATTGGAATTTCAAAATCACGTAATCGTATTTGTAATATCGGTTCTCTTGTCTTGTAAGTTTCTCCGCATGATGAGAAACCAAGATTTATTCTACTCATTGAAAACATTTTAATAAGTTCCATATTGACAAGTGGCTCCCCGGATATGTGCTGCAAACCTTTGATTGGAGGCTGTCCAAACAGAATTCTCTTTAAGTCCAGTGATTTTTCAAATAGTGCCCTCTTTAGACTCATTCTTCTTTTCCATCCTGGCCCCCAGACTCTTACATTGATACCTTCATTTAGAAGATACTGTATATATTCTGGCCTATTACCATATTTTTGCCCCACAAAAGTCACATCATATTTTTTAGGTAGGTTATAAGGCTTGTAAATTTGGGGATTAGCCGCTTCCTGGCAGTAAATGGGATTGGCATCAACTCTTTTGTAATCCTCAAGTCTAAATTCCTCGGGAACAAGACAATAATCATAAGCAGGAGCTATTTCTTTAATAAGGTCAAATTGATAAGACGCATTACAATACCAATTCATTGTAACTATACCCATTTTAGAAATTTCTTTTATAATTTCAGGACTACAGTAGTTACTATAGAAGTAACTAAAAAATAATGTAATTGGTTTATCTGAGTGTACCTTTTTTATCTGTTTCAGTAATTCTTTTTCAAGGATAGGTCTATTCTTAGACAGAACTACCTCGTTGTTTAAATTTTTAAAATAAGAAGTTAAATCATAATTAAATCTTATAACCTCATGCCCAATATCTACTAATGGTAAATATAAATTATAATACCAAGTTTTTGAATCCTTTAGTCCAAATGGGTCCCCAGAGTCGTGTGAGGCATAAAATATTCTCATTTTAAAACCCTAATTGTTTCATACACCATATATAAGAACAGTAATTTGATTCATCGTATTATTTTACTGAATAAGTAGTTACCAAATTGCTTATTATCATTTTAACATATCTTTTAAAATATCATCTAATGACTTTGTTAGTCTCCAATTTGGATAATGTGACTTAAATTTTGACATATTTGAAATATAGCAAATATGGTCGCCAACTCTATGCTTATCAATATATGTATATTTAATTTCCCTGTCTAATAGCCCTTGAACCCTTGCAATTGCTTCAAGTACAGATACACTATTTTTTCTGCAACCGCCAATGTTATAGACTTCTCCTATCTTTGGATTCTGGTAAAAATGATAAAACGCATTAACTATATCATAACTATGAATATTATCTCTAACTTGCTTTCCTTTATATCCAAATATTTCATAGCAGCCACCTGACTTAGCTACTTTAACTAAATAACTTAAGAAACCGTGTAGTTCAACACCAGAGTGCCTGCCTCCAGTTATACATCCGGCCCTAAATATACCCACTTTTAAGCCAAAATATCGCCCATATTCCTGTGCCAAAATATCTCCTGCAAGCTTGGATGCTCCAAATAAACTATGGGTTGACTTATCAATCCTGCAATTTTCATCAATACCATTATAATCTTCTTTATTAGCATATTCCCATCTTGTTTCAAGCTCTTTTAATTGCAACTCATTTGGAGCATCTCCATAAACTTTATTAGTACTCGTATAAATAAATGTAGCTTTAGTATTATAAAGTCTCGTGGCTTCTAATAAATTCAATGTACCCACAGCATTGATGTCAAAATCAACAAAAGGCTCCTTTTTTGCCCAATCATGAGATGGTTGAGCAGCACAATGAAGAATTAAGTCAAATTTATTCTCTTTGAAAAGAGCTAAAATATTATCTCGAGCACGGATATCTATATTATAACATTGAAAATTTTTAATATTATTTTTTAACCAATTTAGATTCCATATAGTATCTCCTTCATCACCAAAAAAATATTTCCTCATATTGCTGTCAATTCCAACTACTTCCCACCCAATTTTACTAAAGAAAATAGCTCCCTCAGAACCAATCAATCCACTTGCTCCAGTAATCAATACTTTTTTCACAACTACAGCACCTCCTATCCTCTATTTTTTTATTAGCCTTCCTTTTTTCTAAACCAAAATAATCCGCAAGCATAAGTGGAATTTTCTAAAATATTCATATCAATATTTTCTATGAACTCACCTGAGTCAGTTACTCCTGATAATTCAATTAACTTTAACCCTCTAAAATATTCAATAATCGTCTTAGATAAATGCACTCTATGAGCATTGAAATATGTTTTTTCCTTTCCAACAGGAACCGAGAAATATAAATTACCACCAGGTTTTAAAACACGCATTAATTCCTTACACGCTTTCTCTGTGCCTTTTGCGTCAAGTTTATCCCCATATCTTCCCAGTCCAATATGCTCAGCAACATGGAGACAAGATAGAGACGAAACTGAATTATCGCCAAAAGGCAGATTCAATATATCTCCACTTCTTATTGTTAAATTTTCCAACTTTGCATTAAATGGACGAATATCTATAAAAGTCATATCTGTAACAGTACTTAATAATCCAACCCACTTGATTTCCGAGCCCACATCTATATGACTTTTAGTTCTACTATTTTTAATTTTCTTAAGTGCCCAAATACCCTGATAAAAGTAATGCGCATCAAAAGGAGTTGCTCCTGTATTGTCATCTATGCATGGATAAAAAGACAAAGTAGGTAATTCTCCTCGGCTAATTAATCGCACATATCTTCTATAGGATTTATAAAACCTCGCCAATTTTAAAATCTTATAGATATTATCTATCAGATTTTTTTTAAGAAAAAAGCACAACATATTGTTAAGCAGTTATGTCCATTAAAACAATATCTTCCATAGTCAACCTCGAAAAAGTTAAAATTATCCCAGTCCTGACAGTCCATAAATTCATATCCATCCAATGAAGTTAAGTTAGGATTGACTTTCATTAACTTATTTATTGATTGAGCAGAAAAGAAAATATACCCCCATTCAGGATGTTCCTC
>JACQXS010000061.1 GCA_016208615.1 Candidatus Stahliibacteriota bacterium
CAATATCCCATATACCTGAAACATCCATCCCAAATAAGATATCAGAAGTATCATTTAAGATTTCGTATTTCTTTTGTAATCTATCTATTTCGTATGGGATACCCCAAATTTGAGTTAATTCTAAACATCCTGCATTTGCTCCTATTTTCATACCTTCAATTCGGCGGTCCCGTTGAAGATGGTCATCCGCTTCCATACTAAGCATAAGACCTTGACCAAAAGTAGAATGAAAATCACCCAACACCACAGAGATACGAGGAGTTGAAACTTCTACTCTTTTCCAAAATATACGAGTAAGAGTAGTATCTTTAAGCCCAAATTCGTAGTCCCAATAAATAGTATGTAAAATATCTAATTCACCTGTAAATATGTTGGATTCACTTAATCTAATAGAAAGCAGATTCTCATTTATAGTACCGCTATCTTGACTAAACATACCCTGCCAGGTGCCATACCAAGTATCAAGAGTATTATTAAGCCGTAACTCCAAAGCAGAACTTGGACTACTAATTGACAATATTAGGTAGAGAAACGCACTACTCGTTCTTAAAAACCACTTACTTATCGGTGTGCGTTGTATCCGGTGGGAGCATATTTTTAAGCTTTTGTCTAAGTATTTCTTCATCCTTTTTTGCAAACCCTATATGCTGGTATAAGAGTTCCCTATTTTTGCCAACAATAAAAGTATGAGGAATAGGTTGGACTTGAAATTGGGTCATTACCTTCTTATTTTCGTCATAGAGGATTAAGAATTCCCACTTATGAGCTTTTACCATTAGCGGTACTTTGGCACGAGTACGCGGCCCATCCTCATTTATGGCTACAAAAGTTACATCCTTGAACTCTTTACTTAACTTTTTCCATACATCCAATTCCTGTACACAACACTTGCACCAAGTAGCCCAAAATTCAACGACAACTATTCCCTTACTTGTAAGAGAATCTAATACCACAATATCATTATCTAAACTACGGAGACTAAAATTAGGTGCATAACTCAATTCACTATTGTGTTGAGTAAGAATTAAAAAAAGTAAAATTATCATAGTCTTATTGGCTATCTTGCGAGAATAAGTTTAGTAATCATTCTTGAATTTCCTGCTTCCAATACACAGAAATAAATACCAGAAACAACACTTTTACCAAACATATCTTTACTATCCCACACTATTTCTAACTCCGCATCCTTTATTTCCCATCCCCGAATAAGAGAACCAGATAAATCATAAATTGTCAAAGAGACCGAAGATGCTGCTTTTAACCATAAGTCTTTAGTCCCAAGTCTTATGTCTATAGTCGTGCTTTTAGTGAATGGATTAGGATAACTTGTAAGAGAAAGTTTAGCATCAGTTTTGGCTATTTCTTCAACCCCAACTAAGCATTCATCTATCCAATTCCTAATTTGTGTCTCATTGAATCCTGACATCCAGCCCTTCACTGTTTGATTTGTATCTGAACAAATCACATAATTAAGAGGAATGTAATAAGAGCCCCCTCGTTCTGTCTATAAAGATTCCAAACCGATCCTGTCCCGTCACGCAAGAATAGGCATGAACTCTGACGAGCATATGTTTTAACTATATTCCAAGCTTCTTGTAAATTAACTGTAATTACTCTAACCTGGCCTGTGTCATAATCATCTTGAATAGCTTTAAGTCTCGGTAACTCCGAGACACAACTCCCTCACCAACTTGTCCAAAAATTAAGTAATACAACCTTACCCGTAAATTCAGTTAAACTATGATTCACAAGTGCCGTATCAGGTAAAGTAAAATTAGGAGCAGGGCTCCCAGGACCAGGACCTGCTAATAAAATACTTGCCCCCAACCATACTGCCACGACTGTTAAATATACCTTTTTCATCTCTTCCTCCTTAATTGATATATACTGCAACAATGAGATTTGTCAAGGAATAAAAATGTCATACCAATTTACTTAATTCATCAAGAGTAATACCTACTTTTTTAAGAATATTATGAAGTGTACCCTTTCTAATTTCTTTATGCAAGGGTATAACCACAGAAATATTTCTTTCTAAATTATGCATAAAAATATGGCTACCTCTCTGATGGTCTACCACAAACTCAATTCTTCTTAATGCTTTAACAACTTCTTTTCCCGAATAAACTCTTTTCACAATGAAACTCCTACTTCACGAATACAAACATTAGGAGTTGACTTAATCTGATTGAGTTTTTTAAGTCCTTCTAAATAACAAATAATGGCTTCTTTTGCATTTTCCAATGCCTCTTCTTCTGTTTCACCCTGTGTAAAACAACCATCTAATGCAGGAACAATAACATTAAACCCACCTTCTTCTGCTGGCTCCAAAATAATGTTAAAATTCATAGTTCACCTCCCTATTAAGAGGAGAGCAGAAACTCTCCTCCGTTTAATATTTGCTACAAGAATAAGATTTGTCAAGGAATAAGTTTGTTAATCAATAATTCTGCCCATCCTTTGCCAGCGTACCTTTTGCCATATTTTATACAAGGGTGGTTTGCTGTCCCATGAAAAATGTATCAGTAGTGGCTTACCGAGTAGCCATTTCTTATTTAAGGGTCCCCAGTACCTACCGTCGTATGAAAAATCCCGATTATCACCCATTACAAATATACAATTAGCAGGTACTCTTACAGGACCAAAATTATCTCTCACCATCCTAACAGCGTTTTTGAACTCATTTTGCTCCCAGGCACGCTGATATTCAAAGGAAGGAGGTAAATCTGGTAATTTTGGATAAAGAGTAGGGTCACCAAAATAAGCATAACTATCAGTAGTCAGTTTGTTATTCACATAGAGACTCTTGTCCTTTATTTCTACTGCATCACCCTCTACGGCAATACACCGTTTAACAAAATCTTTACGCTCATATGGGTAGCGGAAAATTACAATATCTCCTTGTCTGGGCTCACGAACCTCTAATATCCGCTTATCAGTAAATGGGATTTTGATGCCATAGAAGAATTTGCACGCAAATAGCTGGTCACCTATAAGTAATGTGGGCTCCATTGAACCTGACGGTATTCTATACGCCTGAACTATAAATGCACGAATTAGTAACACTGCACAGACAATAAAAACTATATCCTCTACCCATTTCCTCATTTTACTTTTTTTCTTCATCTTTCTCCTTTCTATTTTCATCTCTTATTATCTTAAAAAACTCATCTATGATGGACTTACACTCAGATTCAAGAATCCCGGATACTATTTCAATTTTCGTATCCCTTATATCATAAACACTTCCCAATGCACCCAATTTTGTGTCTTTTGTCCCAAACACACATTTTGCAATCCTTGAATTCAATATAGCACCTGCACACATTGGACAGGGCTCTAAAATAACATAAATAGCCGTCCCATTCAGCCGCCAATTCCCAATAGTCCTGCAAGCACTGGTTATAGCAATGATTTCAGAATGAGCAGTCGGGTCCTGTAATTCTTCAACCTGATTAAACCCACGACCTATTATTCTATTATCCATAACAACAACCGCACCCACAGGGATTTCATTATTCTCATAAGCTATTCTCGCCATCTTCAACGCCTCCCTCATCCAATAATTATCATCCATCTTAAAAAAGGTTCATTTGAGAATACTGTTCAAGATTTTCAAAAGCCAGAGTCCTATTACTATTCGGCACAATAATCCCGCCATAAGTATCAGCGGTTTTATTCACAGTATCAATACAGGATGAAATATTTTCATTTATCTCTTTACTTCCAAACCTCAAAACTGACCATCCTTGTGAAGTTAAGTAATTATTCCGTGCATTATCTTTCATGGCAATTTCTTTCTGTAGGTGATATGTATCGCCATCACACTCTACATCTAACTGCCCTGTTTTACAAAAAATAGCAAAATCAAGACAATAATTTACTTCCTCCACTCCCACAAAGAATTAGCGTTCTGCTTCAATGCCTTCTTGTTTAAACTCATACCAAACTATATCTTCTAATGGACTATCGTCAAAAAGGTCATTTATTTCAGTAGCTTTTAGTAATTTATCCAAAGTAGTCGGGATAAAAACTATTCTACGCCACCGCTTGCTAATAATAGGATGCGGAAGAGGTTTTAATTCACTAATAGTAATTTTGTAATAGTCATTCTCTGCCATATGATGTGAGGGTTCATCAGGCAGTAAGTCAATTCGTTTAACTACTTTACAATCTACAATCTCTGTAAAGTAATTTACCGCCCACTTCTCTGTGCCAAAGATTTTAGTCTGATAAAAGGCAAGATAATTTGCCTTCACTCTTTTAGGTGCACTTTTAACAGGTATGCGATACCATCTATTATTTTGAGCTATTTCAAAATCTCGTCTGTTATTCATTATAGCTATAAGCACCTGCCTTTTATTAGAATTGCTCATACCTAAACTAATAACCAACCGTAATATCTAATGTATGGCAAACATTAGACTGCTTGTTGGTTGACATATTTACTTTTCAATTATTTCAAATCTATACGATTTTGATAATTGTATGCTGTTATAATCATTTATGTCGTTAAACTCAAACTGCCAAAGTGAATAAAATTGTTCTCTTTTTTCAAAAAATAAAGTTCTTACTTTCTTTGTTGTATGATATGTCCACTGACGAAAAGGATAAAAAAGTTGTCTTATAATTATATTATCTGTCTGGCTGTTTTTGGCTTCAATTAATGCAACTTGATTTCTTCCTTCATATCCTGCGTCAACTTCGGTTTGAACACTCTCAACAGTTAATTGTTGTTTGCCTATTTTAAATGTGAACTGGGGCGTGTACTTTCTTCCTCGAATTGTTAATACAAGAGTTTCATCTTCTAAAAATGTTCTGACAAGACTTGAAGCATATGCAAAGTCTAAATGTTGCATTTCGGAATTCCCAATTAATGAAGTATCAAGCTTAAAGTCTAATTTAGATTTGTATATTTTTGCAGTTTCATTAACTACAGGGATGTCAATATAACCTTCGCCTTTTACTATGGCATATTGACCATTTTTAACAGGGAGCAAAAATACTCCATTTTCAATAAATACTTCCGGTCTATCTTCCCGAGAGTCCTGTTTGCAAAGTATTCGCACTTCTTTCTCATTGGTCTTTTTAAAGTGAGCGGTGGCTTGTTTGATTTGCTCGGCGGATATTAAAAATGGTTCCTTTGCAAAATCATGTTTATGGATTTTGTACTTGTCAAATATTGTTTTCCAAGAATTATTATTCATAATCAAAATAAGTTTGGTTGATTTATTAACTTGTTGTACCTTTTTATTGTTAAATTAAGATATTCCTCGTTTATGTCAATTCCAATGTATTTTCGGTTTTCAATAATCTTACAAGCTATTCCAGTGGTTCCACCACCATTAAATGGGTCAAGCACTATATCGTTATCTTTTGTAGAAGCTAATATAACTCTTCTAAGTAATGCAATTGGTTTTTGTGTAGGATGTTTACCAAATTCTTTCTCGTCAGGGTTGGGCGTTGGAATACTCCAAACTGATCGCATTTGCTTGGATGGAAACTTTATTTTGTCTTCCGGAAACTTTCCATTTTTCATTAATTCATAGTTGTAAGTATGTCGAGCTTTTTTTTCTTTTCTCGCCCAAAGTAATGTTTCGTGGCTATGGGCAAATACTGTACAACTCAAATTAGGCGCAGCATTTGGTTTGAACCATGTAATATCGTTTAATAAATGGAAGTTTAACTTTTGGAGTAAATAACCAGTTTGATAAATATTGTGAAGGGTTCCACTAATCCAAATAGTTCCCGCTGGTTTTAATATCCTTCTACATTCAGCAATCCATGTTTCATGGAATTTTAAGTCAGCTTCAAACCCATTACTTTTGTCCCATTCGCCTTTGTTGACACTTACCATTTTACCAGCATAGCATGTAAATCCATCGTTACTTAATAAGTATGGTGGGTCAGCAAATATCATGTCAACAGAATTGTCTGGAAGTTTCGAAATAACAGCCAAACAGTCATCATGATATAAGCAGAAGTCATTAGTTTTATAAAATGGTTTAATGCTTTTTTGTGAGGTATTTTGAGCCATATATTCTATTGATTGTTCAAATACAATGATTTCTGTCATACTTTTGGTTTTATCATATCCCGATACTCAAATAAAAATCTGCCTATTCCGCCATATAAATTGCCCAGCAAATTCACCGCCCAATGAACAGAAAAGATAATACTGAATTCTAAATACTAAATTATGAATTAAAAGATTTAGTATTCAGTATTTAGCGTTAATTAGTTTATCTGCCGCTGCATAATCTAAATCACACTATATTTTTTACCTATTTTAGTAAATGCTTCTACTGCCCGGTCTACATTGTCAAAGCTATGAGCTGCTGACAATTGAACCCTAATGCGTGCCGCTCCCTTTGGGACTACGGGATAGTAAAATCCAACTACATAAATGCCTTCATCTAACAAATCGGTTGCCATATTTTGCGATAATTTGGCATCGTTTTCAAATTTACCAAGCATTATAGGAACAATGGGATGGATCCCTTGTTTTATATTAAATCCCGCATCTGTCATCTTTTGCCTAAATCTCATAGTATTGGCTTCAAGCTTATCGCGTAGCTCGGTTGTCTCGGATAGTAAATCAAATACAGCAATATACGCACCTACAAGGGCTGGTGGCAAGGTATTTGAAAATAGATATGGCCGACTACGCTGACGATAAAGGTCAATTATTTCCTTATGCCCGGATATAAATCCACCCGAAGCACCACCCAGTGCTTTACCCAAAGTAGAAGTAATAATATCTACTCTACCCATAACTCCACGATATTCATGTGTCCCTCTTCCTGTTTTACCTAAAAACCCTGTAGCATGAGCATCATCAAACATTACCAGGGCATCATATTTATCTGCTAAATCACATATCTCGTCAAGTTTGGCTATATCACCGTCCATAGAAAATGCACCATCAGTAGCAATCATCCTGTATTTAGCGGTTTGTGTTTCTTTTAGCCGTGCCTCTAAATCTGACATATCAGCATGTTGATAGATAAATCGCTGTGCCTTACAAAGTCTAATACCATCTATAATGCTGGCGTGGTTAAGTTGGTCGGTAATTACTGCACAATCCTTATCAAGTAGGGCTTCAAATGTCCCACCATTAGCATCAAAGGCAGCGGCAAATAGAATTGTATCATCAGTGCCAAGGAATTTAGATACCTTTTCCTCCAAAACCTTATGTATCTCCTGTGTCCCACAAATAAAACGCACTGAACTCATCCCAAATCCCCATTTATCAAGCGTCTTGTGACAAGCTTCAATTACCTTGGGATGACTTGAAAGTCCAAGATAATTGTTGGCACAAAAATTAAGCACTTTCTTACCGCCTTTAACTTCAATCTCCGGACTTTGAGGTGTGATGATAATTCGTTCACCTTTGAATAATCCAGCATCTCGAATAGATTGAAGTTCCCTTTGTAAATCCCCTTTAACTTTACCGTACATTTTACCTCCTCTTATAGTTTATCGTTTATAGTTTATATCCAGAGACAAAGATTTTCAATAGCCCTTATTCATAAAATTCATTTCTCAAATGACAGTGAGTGCCATTAAATTCTGTTCGTAACCGACACGGTGGCTTTTCGCCTTTTGTATAATAAATTAAATCCACTTTTGATAATGGACCAGCAACTTTTGCGAATGGGAATTCAAGAAAATCTCGGTTTTCTTTGATATATTCAAATTTTACACAATAAAGATGTTCAAAAATTTCTTGTTTTTGTAATTCTTTAACCACAGATGCACTAAAAAGCCATGTGGCATCAAGGTTTTTATTGTATTCTTGGGTCTTGATGTTCACATAAATAGTTTCTTCAAGAAGAAGTATAATGACATCATAACCTCGCCAGTTTTTGAATTGAACTTTATCCTCACCAAAATAGTCTATCATATAGTCAATAGTATGTTTTTCTATCACATCAGATAGAGTTCTGGAAGATAATTCGAGTTTATGTTTACCAATTTTCACAGGTATCTGTAACGAAGCAAGATGGTTTTTGCATTTCTCAGTAAAAGTCTTAAGAAAGATTTTAGAGATATGGTTCATTAGCCTTCTTCGCCTTTTATATAAGCAATGGCACAGTCGTCACATAAAGGCGCCCATGCATTTTTAGTATAAAAAGCCATATATTGATCTCCATCCTTTGGTACCTTTTCACTATCTACATAACCAAACCTTACTTCTATTGCTGTGATTTCGTCATCAAATTCTTTATGACATATTTCGCATTTCCACATACTTTCCCCCCTCAAGATTGTTTATTTCTTCTTCAAGATAATATATCAAGGAAGACATTTTATTTAACAGAGTGTCAGCCTTTTCACTCCTTCTACATTCGGCAAGAATGCTTTTATATCTTTTTTCAGTTTCTACTTGAATAATTTCGGGAACAAGTGGAATTGGTAATGACAATAGGTCAGTTTTATTTATACTTACGGTTCCAACTCCATGTTTTAAAAGCTTTATGGAGTCTTTACCAAATTTTGTTTTGAGATAAACTACAAGAAAGTAAGGATTGATTCCTTTAACCCTAAAAATGTGAATATAATCTGTTGCTATTCCTTCATCATCTTTGCTATTCACAATTGCAACTCTACCCGCACAACCAACACCAACTCTTACAAACAAAATATCCTCAACCTTTGCATATGCATTTGGAAAATACATCTTGCTTGACTTATCAATAAACTTTTTGTCTTTCTTATAGTTAATACCGATTTCAGTAATATTTGTAGCGTGAAGAAATCGCAAACCCTTATCTGAGAACTTCCTATCTTTGCCATAAAGAGTCTTTCCTGTTTTACAATAAATTATTAAATCTTTTAGGGGTTTAAATTCAATTCCTTTTTCTATTAGTTCTCTAACACTGTTTTTTCCAAAATTATGATAATACGAGTGGTCCATCCTGTTAATTAAATCTGTAGCCCTTATTTTGATAGTATTGTTAATATTGCCTGACTTTTCAAGGTGGCTAATGTTCACAAAATAGTTTGAATTATCTTTTTTACTTTTTTGCAAAATGAGAATACTTGTTTTAGCAGAAGTCTCTTCAAAAACATTTCTTGGTAAACTTATAATATATTTCACTTCTGTTTCTTTCAATATAAACTCTCTTATATACTTATACTGAGGATTTGATAATATGCCCTCGGGCAATACAATTATTACAAATCCATTATATTTACACAGACCTATAAATATTTCTAAGAAAAGAATTTCTATTGCTTGGCTTCGCATAAGCTTACCATTCCTGTGGGCTAATTTATAATTTAATAAAATTTGTGGTATTGCAATTCTATGAAACCAACTACTGAAAGGAGGATTGCCTACAACAATATCAAATCTACCGTTTGAAATAATGTTTTGTAACTTCCCGTTTTGCCAAGTTTCTTGTAAAAGAGCATTACCACAAAAGAAATTAGCATTTTGGAAGTTAAATTTTTCAAGCTCTTCAATAATCTTCCCATCAATATCTACCCCAAATAGTTTCACTTTCTCCCATTTTCTTTGGGCAATTTTGAGGAATATACCATTACCTACTGCAGGGTCTATTATATTTTCAATTTTTGAATTTGGGATAAGCGAAAGTGCTTTTTCTACAGCGAACTCTGGGGTAAAATATTGATTATTGCTCTTCCTATTCTGATGTTTTTGAGTTTTAGTTTGTTCAAGAAGAAAAAGATGTTGATGAGCTAATTCCATAACATAGTCTCCTAACTCCTTTTAAAATTTAACGGCGGCATTTCATATAACTTAGTATTAGCCGATAGCAATACTTATCATTCCTTTGCTCTAAATGTCAAGTAAAAACTTGACATTTTTGGAAGAGTAGATTAGAAAAAAGATACCCGCTCAAATAGATAGCGAGACAAAATAATCAAAATGATATTACTTTTATTTATAGGGAGTTATCTTCTTATCCCAATGGACCTCACGCAGACTGACCATCTAAAATCATATGGCATTGCTTATCGTGCCTTGCAATTAGGGATAAAGGTTGAGTGGCTACTTAATTATCGTGGTGGCAGCTTCCTAATGGAACAGAAAAATGAAGAATCTCAAATTGAAAACCTATGTAAAGTAAGGGGAGTTGGGTATGAAATAATAGGTGAAAATGCGGTGCAATCCATCTATGCTACTATAGAAGATGAAAATATGGACCGAGTTGAACTTACAGAGGCACCAAAAATTGCGGTCTATATGCCGCCTCATTCGTCACCTTGGGATGATGCGGTTAGTCTTGTGTTGGATTATGCTGAAATCCTGTACGATAAGATATGGGATGAAGAAGTTTTAACTAATGTTCTTAGTGATTACGACTGGTTACATTTGCATCATGAGGATTTTACGGGTCAGTATGGTAAATTTTATGGCAGTTTTGCTAATACAGGGTGGTTTAGGGAAGAAGTGAAAATCAATGAAACTATGGCTAAAAAGCTGGGGTTTAAAAAGGTTTGGCAATTGAAGCATTCTGTGGCTAAAAAGGTAGCCGAATATGTTAATAAAGGAGGCTTCGTATTTGCTATGTGTTCCGCGACAGAGACTATTGATATTGCACTCGCCGCATTCGGTATGGATATTGTGCCTTTGATTGACGGTGATAAGCAAGACCCATCCTGCCAGCAGAAGCTTAATTTTGCCAATACTTTTGCGTTTAAGGAGTTTGAGGTTGACCTTGACCCTATGAGGTATAGACATTCAAGTATTGATGTCTCAGAAGAAGCCAGATTGCGTGGGCAACAAGTGTATTTTGAGTTGTTTAATTTTTCAGCCAAACACGACCAGATACCTACACTTCTTATTCAAGACCATACTAAAACAATAGCCGAATTTTTAGGTCAAACTACGGGATTTAAGAAAAATACTATTAAGGAAGGGGTGACCATATTGGCTGATATACCGGGAACAGAAGAGGTAAAGTATATCTATAGTGACTATGGGAAGGGCTTTTTTACTTTTTTGGGTGCACATGACCCGGAAGATTATGCTCATCTTGTAGGCGACCCGCCTACTCGTCTTGAGCTTCATCCAAATTCTGCGGGCTATAGGTTGATTCTAAATAATGTACTCTTCCCAGCAGCTAAAACAAAACAATTAAAAACATAATACCTAAAAAGCTAATGCCTAAAAAGCTAATAATCGGTGTGCTTGCGAGTGGACAGGGCAGTAATCTACAAGCAATTATAGACAATGTAAGACAGGGCAAGTTGAATGCCAAAATAGGGTGCGTTATATCGGATAATCCGGCTGCCGTAGCATTAGAAAGGGCAAAAGAAGCTAATATCCCGGCGTATTATATTTATCCGGGTGAATATAAGACTAAACTATCACCGGAGCAGGAGATTGCTTATGTAAAGTGCCTAAAAGAGTATAAGATTGAACTCATTTGTTTGGCAGGGTTTATGAGAATCTTGCACTCTCACTTCTTGCAAACATTTAAGGGTAGGGTAATAAACATCCATCCCGCACTTTTGCCTTCATTTCCGGGCTTACATGCACAGGAACAGGCATTTAATTATGGAGTCAAAGTTAGTGGTGCTACGGTGCATTTCGTTGATGAAGAAGTAGATACAGGACCTATAATTATTCAAAAAACAGTTAAAGTTAAAGAAAATGATACCCCAGAGCTACTTGCCAAGAGAATACTAAAAGTAGAACACCAAATATATTTCCAAGCAATACAATTATTTGCAGAAGGCAGAATTAAAATAGAAGGCAGAAAAGCAAAAATAGTAGTAAGGAATAAGGAGTAAGCTTAATTTATATGGCTTATTTCTTAATGATTAACTGCTATTACTTCGCCATTATTTTGTAATGACCTTTCTGCTAACTCTAAATACTTAATCACCCGCAATCCTACTTTACCATTTGTTTTTGGCTGTTCATTCTTTTTCACACACTCGTAGAAGTGGTTAATTTCTACTCTTAATGGCTCTATATTTGAGAGAATTGGCACTATAATATCACCCGTCCGATAAGATAATTGGAATTCACCAAAAGTTGTATGTTCCATTGCTGAAATCCCTTTATCAAATATTTTTATCTTCTGTGACGGGTCAGTGTCATCATAGATCACCATTTTTTGCGACCCAACTATGACTGTATTGCGCAGCTTGCTGGGTGCAAGCCACGAGACTTGAATGTTGACAAGTATATCTGATGGAAATCTAAAAGTTATAAATGCTATATCAGGAGTATCTTTTATTACGCTACCCTTTCCCACCGCCTGAACTGAAATAGGTTCTTCGCCAAGCCAATAAAATATAGTCCCAAAATCATGAGAAGCGAGGTCCCAAATAACTGATTCATCTTTCCTATGAATACCCAGATTGACACGAGTAGCAGAAATATAGTGTATAGTTCCTAATTCCTGCTTATCCAACAACTCTTTAATTTTTATCACCGCGGGCGAGTATTCAAAAATATGACCCACCATCAGCGGGACATTATTTTGATGTGCCAGTTGAATAAGTTCTTCGGCTTCGGCAACTTTTGATACAAAAGGTTTCTCTATGAAGGTTGGTTTTTTAGCCAATATGCTTTGACGAGCTAATGGGTAATGCGAGTTTAATGGGGTAACGATAAAAACTGCTTGGATTTCAGGGTCGGTGAATATTTTATCACTATCACGAGTTATAGCTATCCCTGAATGTAGAGTAGCAATGCGGTCAAGCTTTTGAGCATCCAAATCACAACAATACTTCAAGTCCCATTTGCTATCTTCATATAGAACTCTCACAATATTAGGACCCCAATACCCACATCCAATAACCGCTGCTTTTATCATAAAAGATATTTTATTACAGAAGAATAAAAAGTCAACTATATTTTTTATATGCGCTTCTCTATCAGAATTAGTTGAGTATATGAGTAATGAGATAGGGGAGAGGCGGCTTTAAGAATCCATCTGTCAAATAAGGAGCAAAAAGAGTTAATTATCTTATATCTAAACCTAAATACACTACGGGCAAAAAGTTTCATAAAAAGGAAATCGGGAACAACGAGGGTTGTCTTAAAATAGGAATTGATAAGACATATATCTTTTCTAATTAACGGATGTTCATCCAAAGTTCCATATCTTGGGATGCCATATTTACCTGCCAAATGAGTCCTGCAAAAAGCAATCACCGGATTGAAGCCAAATGTTTCAACAAATACGCCCCTGCCTCCCTTTTTAAGGATTCTGTAAATCTCGGGTATGGATTCGCTTATATTAGTATGATGTAGGCAATGTATTCCAAAGACGGCATCAAATTGTTCATCCTTAAACCCGAGCTGCTCGGCTTTCATTTTGCAAAAACTTGCCTCTTTTATTTGGCTTTGGGCAATTTTTAGCATATTGAGTGATATATCAAATCCAAACACATTAGCTCCTTTTTGTGTCAAAAGTGAACTACTAATACCTCTGCCTATTCCGCAATCCAGTATCTTTTTGCCCCTAATATCGCCTATCTCTTTAAGAGCATTTAACTCATAAATCCCGGGCTGATAGGAAATATCTTTTAATGAATTAGCAAAATTATTCCAAAACTCTTCTTCTTTCATATGTCAACACCTGTACCCTAAATTGAGGGAACTCTCTTTTTAATAATCTTCTTTTTATCTTATAGTCATTGTTTTCAAAAAAGCTAACTGCCTGAATGCAGTTGAAATCGTGGTCAAGCCACTCCTTGAACTTATGAATTCGTGTATCATCGGATGAAAAGATGCCACTGCCACAAGTATAGACAAATATAACTTTCTCCTTTAAGGGCAGTGGGGACACCCCTTCCGATAGGAATCCCGATGATTCCATCGGAATCTGTCGGGACCCGCCCTTAAAAACCCTACTCCCCCGATATGTAGAATCTTCTGTTTTAGTAAGTTGCTCTTCTGTGTGTTCTGATAGTTCCATAAGATTAGTTCCCTTGTAATACCACTTAAACGAACGATGATATGCTACTACTTGTGCTGTGTCAGTAATAGATTCTTTATGAACATACTCAGCTAACGACTGCCAATTATCTGTAAAGCTCTGATTATGATATTCTTTGTCCTTGTATAAGTTAATAATAGAATATGTGTCAAAAAAAGTAATCGCACCAAGTATAGTCAGAGAGATGGGGACTTTAATCTTTCCAATTCCTATGGCAGGAGCTAATGGAAGCAATAAAAAGACTAATACAAAATATAGAGTGCGGTATTTTATTTTTATTCTGGTTAATCCAAAAGTTAAAGTTGCTGCAAATATATATGCTGCGGGCAATACAATTTTCCAATTCCATGGTAATACTGTTTCACCTAATGAAAAAGCATAAAAAGGATATAGTAATTTACTTCCTACATATAAAGCGGGTAGTCTATCAAAAGCAAGGACTTCAGCAGGAAATATTTGAACAAAGTGTACTATCCAATAAGTAGTCCCAAGTAAAATAAATAATTGGCCCACAAGCCAAGATTTTAACTTATCTTTTATAGCTTGCCACCTGAAGCCGAAATAAATCCACTCACCAAGCAGAATTAGAAACAAAAATGGACCGGAATAAAGCATAAGAATTGTTGTGATGACATACCACACCAGTCCAATATTTTCCTCCATCCAGCGAATAAAAAGATAAAGCGAAATAGAGGCAAGTAATATGGAGAGTGTAAAATCTTCTACAGTTCTTGAAAGTAAGATATAGAAAGGCGAAATAGTTGCCAGATAAGCAACAATAAGAGCTACTTTTTTATCTATAAGCCTACGGGCTAATAAATATAATGGAATAATAGAAAGTATACCGAATATAATGGAAAGAGACCTGGTAGCAAATTCACTTGTATGGAATAGTTTAAGCCAAAAATGTAAAATTAAGCGAAAAAATGGATTGCGAATGTTGACTGCCAAAGATTCTGTAACAGGAGTTTGGGCTTCAGTAATTCTTATGAGTTCTTCACCCCGATAAGAGTGAGTATCTAATTTATAAATCCTTAATCCTACAGCGATAAGGGATAGAAGAATAAGTGTAAATACTTGTTTTTTCATTTTCACTCTGACTTATCGGAACGAGAAAATTAACTTGCAAAACCTATTTTGTATCGTATAATTCAAAAATGGTAGAAAAGCAACAAGAAAAAAGGATTTTTTTTATTATTCCCGCATTTAATGAGGGGAAAAATATAGCAAAGGTAATTGAAAATATTGGAAATACAGTTTCTTATAGGTATAAAATTATATTGATAGACGATGGTAGTTCGGATTTTTTGGCAAGTGAAGTTATAAAATCTTTCCCTAATGTGTTAGTTATTAGGCATTTAACTAATAAGGGATTGGGAGAGGCGATAAAAACAGGTTTCCTATATGTACTAAAGGAATGCAATGGAAAAGATATTATCGTTACCCAAGAAGCAGATAATACTTCTGATGCACTAATCTTGGACTCTATAATAGAAAAAATAGCTGCTGGATATGATATTGTGGTTGCAGGTTATCATTCTGGTGGAGGGAAAATAATAGGAGTAGCAAATATGCGTAAGATATTAAGTTATTTAGCAAATAGGGGGTTGAAAAATATTTGCCATATCAAAGGAATAAGCACTTATACTTCACTTTATCGGAGTTATTCTTGTGCGTTGATTAAGAAAGCATTTGAAGTCTATGGAGACCACTTTATTACTTACAATCGGTTTGCAAGTGTGCCTGAAATACTTATAAAATTGAGTAAATTAAATGGTGTAAAAATTACAGAAGTTCCGGGAGCATTGAGAGGGGATAAGCGATTAGGAAAAAGTAAAATGAAAATAATAAGAAATATAGTTGATTATATATGGTTATTAGTTAAAAGAATATAATGGTAATAAAAGTTGTTATATCAAGTATAGGGTTGGCTTTTATTTTTCTTTTACCTATAGCTAAGAAATGTGAAATAAGAATGAAAGTTGCCATTATTGGAACTATTGTCATAGGCAGTTTAACAGCAATAGCTACTATTTTACTAAAAGGGAATATATTTATAGAAATTGGGTTTATAGTTATATTTACTGCTATTATCGTGTTATATAGATTTTATAGGGACCCACCCCGTACACCACTGGTTGCAGAAAATGTAATCCTATCACCTGCAGATGGAGTTATCAGATACATTAAGAAATTCAATGACTTAGATACTGTATTTAGTATAAATGAGGGATGGATTATTGGCATTACTATGACTTATATTGATGTACATATAAATAGAAGTCCTATTGATGGCCGGGTAGTCTCAGTAAAACATATACTTGGTAAATTTTTATCCCTTAAAAGAGATGAAGCTCTTAATGAGAATAGGCGAACAATAGTAGTTATAGAGAATAGGAGTTTTAAGATAGGCTTAATTTTAACTGCCTCACGACTGGTGCGTAAAATACTTATATGGGTTAAAGAGAATGAGCCAGTTAAAGCGGGTCAGAAAATAGGGAAAATAGTATTTGGCTCGCAGACTGATATTATTATTCCTATGCTGCCTGAGTTGCAGATAAATGTAAAAAAGGGCGAGCAAGTCTATGCAGGACTCACTATTCTTGCAGAATATAAATGAAAGCAAAAAGCCAAACTATTACTAATATGAATGTTTGTATGGTAGTTCACGCTTATTATCCGCATGACGAATCAAGAGTCCAAAGAGAAGCTATTGCTCTTCATCAAAAGGGGCATAAAATTGATGTTATATGTTTAAGAAAAGGAAAAGAAGCTATCTATGGTCAACAAGAGGATGGGATTAATTTCTATCGCCTACCTGTAACGAGAAGAGAAAAGCCAAGTATAGTTGGCTATATTTTTGAATACAGTGCTTTTTTTATATTAGCGAGCATAAAACTCAACTTACTTTTTTTGAGAAAAAGATATAAAATTATACAATTCCATAATCCACCCGATATACTTGTGTTTGCTGGACTTATTCCTAAATTATTAGGAGCAAAAATAATTCTTGACCTCCACGACCTGATGCCTGAGCTTTACGCAGCTAAATTTAATCTTAAAATAGAGCAGAGGTGTACCTCTTGGCTAATACGGGTACTTATTTTTGTTGAACAAATAGCTTGTAAATTTGCAGACTATGTTTTAACCGTAACCGAAGTATGGAGAATAAGACTTTTAAAACGAGGAGTACAGAAAGAAAAATGTAGCGTTGTAATGAATTTGCCGGATGAAAGAATATTTAAGCATATAAAATATAATACAGAAGAAAAGGAGCATTTTAATCTTATCTATCACGGCACATTGGTAAAACGATATGGGGTTGATATAGCCATAAAAGCAGTAAGTATAATAAATATCCCTAATATAAAACTAAATATTATAGGAGATGGTGAAGAGTTAGAAGAGCTTATTAAGTTAGCTCACAGCCTTTCGCTTCAAGACAAGGTATATTTCAGTAAAAAGTTTATTCCGGTTAATGTTATACCTGATATAATTGCTAAAATGGATGTTGGGCTTGTACCCAACAGGGTAAATATTTTTACTAATGATATATTAAATGCAAAACTACTTGAATATGTGGCTAGTGGTATTCCGACTATAGTATCTCGCACTGCTGGAATAGAATATTATCTTGACGAATCAAAGGTAGTATTTTTTGAACCGGGTAATGCAGAGATATTAGCACAAAAGATACTATGGCTATATAATAATCCAGCAGAAAGAATTAAACTTGCTACTAATGCTAAGAAATTTTTAACCCAATATAATTGGAGAAACGAGAAAGAGAAATATTGTGCTATAATTTCATCTCTTTCTTAATTTCATCTACTATTTCAGGATGCTTATCTAATTGTCTTTTTTCAACTAATACCTTGATTTCAAACTCCTTACCAGCAGTTGTGCCAATAAAAGCCCACACATTTATATTGTATTTAGAGAATATTCCAAATATTTTAGCTCCTATGCCCGCTTGTTTAGAAAGGTTAGGACTTCGGATAATTACTTTGGCAAGCTCTTCTACATTGATACCCGCTGAAAGTAAGCCCTTAGCTTCCACCTCTTTAGTTATCTCAGATAAAAGATAGTTAGCCATATCCAAGTCTTCTTGTGCTACTTCTATAAGTATATCTGTTCGTTCCTTGCCTGGAACACTGACGGTGATAAATGATTCTATATTTATATTATGCAAGGCAAGGGATTCGCAAATTTTAGCCCCTATACCAGGCTTATTCATCACAGAAGATAAAAGAATAAAAGGTGCTGATGTTTCTATTTCTACTTCTACCAAATTTTTTGGCTCTATATTATTCATTATTCCCCCTTGTATAAGTTTTTCTCCCTTATATATGCTTCTACTTTATCAGGAACAAGATACCTAATAGACTTTCCTTCTCTTATCTGTTGTCTTATAGCAGTGGACGAGATGTCTAATTTTAGGTTAATAAATTTTGCTTCTTTACGCAAAATAGTAGGAATAGCAGTTTCCTGTTTGTTGGGACGAGTAAAAATTACAACCGTAGAAAGTTTCAAAATTTCAGCCGACTCCTTCCAATTCATAAAATCAATCGCCTCGTCTATACCGATTAGTAAAAATAAATGTGATTTGGGGTTTGTAAGTTCTTTTAATGTGTCTATCATATAAGACACTCCACCCCTCTTGATTTCTACATCCGAGACCTCAAAATAAGGATTACTATTAGTAGCAATTTTTGTCATCTCAAGTCTATCTTGGGCTGATGCTATAGGATTAGATTTGTGAGATGGGATATTAGTTGGGAGAAATAAAATCTTATCTATCCTGAACTCTTCTCTTGTTTTTTCTGCGGCAATCAAATGAGCTATATGAGGTGGGTCAAATGTTCCACCAAATAATCCAACTTTATCCATACATAAATTGTAGTCTCTAATACAAAAAAGTCAATATTTTATATTGACAATTTAATATAATATGCTAAATAAGTTAAAAGGGGGTAAGATGTTAAAGGTACAAAAATTTATCTATTTCTTATTGCTATTGTCTGTAAGTGCCACAGCTGCAACAAGAAAAGAGATTAGGTCAAGGATTACTGATGTAAGGATTTACTCTGAAAGGGCACTTATTACGAGAAGCGTAAGCGTTGAACTTTTGGCGGGTACTTATACTTTAGTATTCCCTAATTTACCTGCTACTCTATCTGATGAATCCATCAAGCTTAAAAGCAGTGCGTTAATAAGGATGGGCGAGATAAAGATTGAAAATGTATTCCTTGAGGAAGAACAAGAGCCACAAATCGTAGAAATTAAGAAAGAAATAGAGAAACTCCAAATGGATAGTAGTGCTGTGGAAGATGCAATAAATGTACTACATTCTAAAGAAAAGTTTCTGGAATCAATTCAAGTAGCGTCCAGCAGTGCTATTTCAAAAGAGCTTGGTACAGCAAAGATAAGTCCATCAAGTTGGAAAGAAGGGCTTGGATTTTTAGTAGTAGAATTTGTCGCAACAAAAGAAAAGATTAGAGAAAAAATGAAAGAGAAGGAAAAAATTGTAAATAAGTTATCTGTATTAAGAGAGAAGTTGAATAATGTGTGGTCTGAGGTAGCGAGAGAAAAGAAGAATATATTAGTTGAGGCAGAAGTTAGTGGAGCAGGAGTGCATTCAATTGAGTTATCTTACATTTTACCGGGTGTAAGTTGGTTGCCATATTACGAGGTGCGAACAGTACCGCAGAAAGATGAAATAGAGGTTTCGTATTATGGTAAAATTCAACAAATGACAGGTGAGGCGTGGGAAGAGGTAACACTTGCTTTATCTACTGCCCAACCAATAATAGGGGCACAGGCACCAGAACTTATGCCGTGGTATGTAAAGGAGCCGGCTCCGGGGTCTGCTATAAGAACTATAAGAAGTAAAGGCAAAAGAGTTAAAGGAGAAGGATATGGAGATGAGGAAAATGTAGATGCTATGTCTCTTGAGATGGCGCAGGTGCCGGCATCTGTTCCCATAGAGGCAGGTGTTTCTACTGTGTTTGAAATAAAAGGCAGAAAGACTATTCCAAGCACGAGTGAGCCAACAAATATTCTAATTATGCGTGAAAATCTTACACCAAAGTTTAAATATGTAACTATACCTAAACTTGCCGAGCGTGCCTATTTGCAATCAAAGATTAAGAATGAAACAAAGTATGTCTTTCTTGGCGGTCAGGTATCAGTATTTGTAGGTGGTGATTATGTTGGTAAGTCAGGGATTAAGAATATTGCGACTGACGAGGAGTTTGAGCTATCTTTGGGGGTTGATGATAGGATTAAAGTTAAAAGAGAACTGGTAAAGAAAATGAAAAGCGAGGCAGGTATTTTTAATAAAGCAGAGAAAATGGAGTATTTGTATAAAATTACAATAAAGAATTACAAAAATACAGCCATTGCCATTACCGTAAAGGACCAACTCCCTATATCGCAGGATGAAAAAGTTAAAGTAAGCGAAACTGAACTTAATCCTAATCCCAGCAAGAAAGAGGTTAATGGAATTATAGAGTGGGGCTTAACACTTGAACCACAAGAGGAAAAAGAAATAAAAATTGGATTCGCAATAGAATACCCACCGGGTATAAACATAGATATATTTTAAAAAGAATATATGATTTTACTAAAAGAAGAGCTACTAAATATAAAAGAAGCAAGCGTTTGGGCTACAGAATATTTGGGCAAGACAGTTACTGCATCAAACATTAGTTACCTTATTCAATATGGTAGAGTTCGCAAAATAGGAGATAACGGGATGACACAAGTTTCAAAACAAGAACTTATAAACTATTACAAATCCTATAATGGTAATCGCGAGGTTTTGTGGAAAAACCAACTCGGCAAGGACTTAAACTGGGCATTATCATTTGACCAATACAAAGAAGCTGAAACAACAAAACATGTTCACCGACTTCACCCATACAAAGGGAAATTCATCCCACAACTTGTAGAATACTTTTTGGATAGCCATACTGATAATTTCAAAAAGCAGGTTTATTTTAAAAAAGGTAGCATTGTTCTTGACCCATTTTGTGGAAGTGGGACAACAATGGTTCAAGCCAATGAACTCGGTATGCATTCTATTGGTATTGATGTCTCTGCCTTTAATGCCTTAATTGGAAATTGTAAGATTATGAAGTATGACCTTATTGATGTTCAAACCGAGATTAGTAGAATAACAAGATTACTCAAGGAATTCATTGCAAATTCTTATATTCTTGAATTTGAAGAAAATCTCTTACAAGCACTTTATGATTTCAATAACAAATACTTTCCTGTTCCTGATTATAAATATAAACTTAACCGAGGAGAAATAAACGAAGATAAATACGGAGCAGAAAAAGAAAAAGAGTTTCTACCTATTTTCAACAAGCTCGTTAAAGAATATAACATAAAGATAAGACAGGATAAAGCAGATACCTTTCTTGATAAGTGGTATTCGCAAAACATTAGAGACGAAATTCAATTTGTGTTTGATGAAATCAAAAAGATTAAGAGAATTAACACTCAAAAAATCATTAGTATTATTTTGAGTAGAACTATCCGTTCTTGCAGGGCAACAACTCATGCAGACCTTGCAACGCTTATTGAACCAATTACAGCAACTTACTACTGTTCAAAGCATGGTAAAGTATGCAAACCACTTTTTTCAATCCTTAAATGGTGGGAAACATACACAAAAGACACTATTAAGAGGCTTTCTCAATTTGACAGATTGCGAACTCAAACATTTCAGTATTGTCTAACGGATGATAGTAGAACTATTGATATATTTGGAGAACTTGAAAAGAGAAATGCTACATTTGCGGAGTTGGCGAGAAGGCAAAAAATCAAGGGAATTTTTTCAAGTCCACCATATGTTGGTTTAATTGATTATCACGAACAGCACGCCTATGCCTACGACCTTTTGGATTTCAAACGACAGGATGAATTAGAAATTGGCACGCTTTCCAAAGGACAGGGAAGAGAAGCAAAAGATGGCTACATACAAGGAATAGCAGAAGTGCTTAACAATTGCAAGAAGTATTTGGTTGATGACTATGATATTTTTTTTGTAGCAAATGACAAATACAATATGTATCCAACAATTGCCAAGAATTTAGGAATGCAAATCGTTGATCAGTTTAAAAGGCCTGTGCTGAACCGCACGGAAAAAGATAAGGGTGCTTATTCAGAAATAATTTTTCAATAGAAGAAAATGATATGAAAATTGAATTAGACGAGCAGAATGTCAATTCTATTAAAGATAGAATTGGAGATATAGTTGATTGGAGAGGAGCAATTGAATTTGCCTTATTGTCTCTAAAATGAAAAGGAGGAGGAGAGTCTAATGTTGAATAGTACTCAAAAAGAATATATAATTGATGTAATCAAAATCTGCATAAGAAACAAGTTCCGAAATTACAAACCAGAATCTAATAATATGCCTTTCCATTTTCGTCTATTGGGAAAGGACAGGATGGCTTTATACTCTTTTATTCAGTCACTCAATACCACATTTGGAACATCAATCTTTGAACCTGTTGCAATAGTATTAGCCAAAAACAAATTCCAGAATGCCAAATCGCAATATGTTTTGGGAACAACTATCAGCCAAGGTTCGCAAAGTACTATTCAACAAATAATGAACAATCTTACATTGGGTACTAATCCTGATAAAAAAGCAGAAATTGATGCAATTAGAAAAGTTTGCCAACAAGGAAAAATAAATCAATTAAAAACGGTAAAAGTTGATTTGTTCATAGAAAACAAAGATAGTGAAATATTTCTTTTTGACTTAAAAACTGTAAAGCCCAATATCAGTAATTTCAAGGATTTCAAAAGAACATTGCTTGAATGGGTAGCCATTGTTCTTTCAACAAATCCAAATGCTAAAGTAAATACATTAGTTGCTATTCCATATAATCCATATGAGCCACAGCCATATGAACGGTGGACATTAAAAGGAATGCTTGACTTAGATAATGAACTTAAAGTAGCAGATGAGTTTTGGGATTTTTTAGGCAGTAAAGGTGCATACAATGAACTACTGGATTGTTTTGAAATAGCAGGAATTGAATTAAGACCAGAAATAGATGATTATTTTTCAAGATACAAAAGATAAGGCAAGAATGAAAAAAATGAAAAAGATATATGCATATTTGGTTTTCTTGTTGGTTTCATTGCCTGTTTTTGGGGATGAAACTGAAACTGGGTGTGGTACATTTTCTGTGCTTGAGATTCCATTTGGGGCTCGTGGGTCTGCAATGGGAGGTGCATTTTGTGGATTAGTAGATGATATAACAGCGATATGGTATAATCCGGCGGGCTTGGGACAAATAGTACGAAGTGAAGCACAATTCTGTCACCAAGAGTGGTTTCAAGGAATTAGAGATGAATATGGTGGAGTAGGAGTTTTCACTGATTATGGAGTAATTAGTGGAGGGTTCTTATACTCTGGATGCTCAGGAATAGAAGGATATGATAGAAGCAATATGTATAAAGATAGTATAATGACTTCTGAGTATATACTTGCGCTTGCCTATGCAACAAAAGTGAGACAAAATTTATATCTCGGCTTATCATTAGAAGGGCTATATCAGAATTTAGACCCTAATAAGCCACAACTTCTTGGAGATAAAGGGAAGGCAATTGCTACCAGTTTAGGTGTACTTTGGAGAACCCGGGTAATAGGAATCGGCGTGAGTTTGCAAAATATAGGTACTCCCGTGATATATTGTTATCAATCAACTGAGCCGTTGCCCAAAAACATTAAATGCGGGCTCAGTATCTTGGTGACGAAAAATTTAGTAGCCTGCGCTGATATAAATGTACCACAATTTGGCAAAACTAACTACAATGTGGGAACAGAATATTGGATAAACAAGAACTTTTTTGCCCTCCGAACAGGATATAGCTGGGGAACTCTATCACCAAAGTATTTTAGTGCTATAGATGGAATATCAGCCGGGTTTGGAGTAAAGTTTAGGGACTTTGGATTAGATTATGCATATACAGGTTATGGTGAACTGGGATTGACGCACAGAATAAATATAAACTGGACTTTCGGTAAGCTACAAGCACCGAAGACAGGAGATATTGTAGTAGAAGTAGTTGATGCTGATACTAAGAAGCCCTTGCAAGCTATAATAATTATATCTATGACAGACCGCGAGGATACAGTTTTAACCTCCCCCGTTAATGGTAAGATTGAACTTAAAGGAATCCCTGTTGGTGAGGTGCGTATTTTGGCACAGAAGGATTTTTATACCCCAAGCAGTGATACAATTTTGTTAGAATTGTATGAAGTAGCCAAAGTGAATCTTGCTATACACTACACAGGACCAGAGGGAGTGCCGTCTGAAAAGCTTGTTAAAGATGGAATATGTGGCAGAATACTGGTTGGAAAGGTAACCGAAAAAGGGAAAATAGAACCCCTAAAAGATGGAATTGTAACTTTTGATGGACCTGCCTCAGGCACCGTAGAGACTGATACAGAGGGCTGGTATAAAATCCCCAATGTCTTACCGGGAGATTATACTATTACAGTAGAGGCAAAAAAGCATGACTATTTCCCATCAGTGGTAAGAGATGTTAAAGTTGAGCACGAGAAAGCTACTTTACTTTACTGTACGCTTGAAAAAGTAAAAACTCTTCGCTTATTCTTTGAAACTGATAGAGCTTATATTCATCCGCGAGACTTTGAAATATTGGACACTCTGTCCGGATTTATGAATAAATATAAAGAAAACACTTTTGAAATCCAGGGCCATACAGACCCAAGACAACCCAAGAAATTTAGGAATAACGAAGAACTATCACAAGTACGGGCGCAAGCAGTAGCAGACTATCTGATTAAAAAGGAAATAGCAAAAGATAGACTTACTGTGAAAGGATGTGGGGCAGCAAATCCAATCGCTCCAAATGATACAGAAGAGGGGATGGCACTTAATCGTAGAATAGAAATCATAATCAACCCAGCACCTTGAAAGTATTAGCATTATTTATCTTGTTTCCCCTTATTATTTATTCTAATGAATATTCCCTATATCAAGCATATCAGAAATTTTTTGGCAACGGACCTCACAAATTATCTTCATACATAATTAAAGGGTCGGAGAAAATAAGTCTAAATAGCAACTTGTTATCAGATGAAGATTATTCAATTGATTATGAGAACAGCATAATTATCCTTAATATTCCTACAACTTCACAAGATACAGTATTATGTGTCTATGAAAAGTTACCTTTTGATTTCTCCAAACATTATTTTCACCGTCAACCCACGCAGAAGGCAGAAACTGATGAGCAGAAATTAGAAGTAGCGAAACAACCCCCAACCCCTAACCCCCAACCCCTAACTGATAGTCGATTATATCTTATGGGGACAAAGACTTTTGGCATTTCAGTAGGGACTGACCGTGATATTTCATTTGACCAGTCAATGCAAATAAATATGAATGGCAAATTATCCAAGAATACACGAATAGAAGGAACTTTGCGAGATGATGGTACTCCACTTCAACCCGAAGGTACTACACAAGAGCTTAAAGAAATGGATAAAGTCTATGTGAATGTAAGTAGTGGTAATTATTCAGTAAGACTTGGAGATTTTGATTTCAGCCCCTCTTATAGCAAATTTGGTAAAATAGACCGTAGACTTGAAGGTATGATTGGCAAGTCCCAACTTGAGGTAATGCCTCTCCTTAATCTTAAATCACAAATAGAAGTAGGTGGCGCATTATCTAAAGGGAGATGGATAAGAAAAGAGTTGACTGGAATTACAGGTAAGCAAGGTCCGTATGAACTTTCAGCACAAGGAATAACAGTAGCAGGCTCAGACAAGGTATGGGTGAATGGAAAACTTGTGACCCGTGGTAAAGAATATACTATTGATTATACGGCGGCAACGATAATATTTACTGCCCAACTTCCAATAGAAGATGACGATAAAATAGTTATTGAAGGACAGCAAAAAGATGAAAGCTATCGCAGAAGTGCATTTATTGGTAGTCATACATCTGATAATTTCAATGTGCTATTATTTAAAGAAAACGATATGAAGGATTACCCGCTTTCATTTACAATAACACCTGAACGCAAGGATTCACTAACAAAAATAGATTCTACATATGCATGGATAACAGGAGCTACTTATATTGGAGCTAAAAAGGGAAGCTACATAAAAAAAGATTCAATATACGAATATATGGGCTATCTTAATGGAGATTATGAGGTAAGTTTTACTCGTGTACCTGATGCAGATTATGAGTTTGACCCAATTCTTGGTGGCTATAAGTATGTAGGCACTGGCAATGGAGCGTATGTACCTAAAATCCGAATTCCACTGCCGCAGTCTAATTTATTAGTAGATGTAACATATACAAAAGAAATAAATAAGATAAAGTTTAGCATAGAGGGTGGAGTGACAAAATATAAGTCCAATGCTTTTGCTCAATATGAAGAGATGGGTAAAGCATTGGCAGGTCAAATAGAAATAGGTAGTCAAAAGTGGACACTGGGCGGTAATTTTAGAAATATAGATGGAAGTTTTAGGTTCCCGGGTACTCCCGATACGCTTGAACTTAAAAGGGGTGAGGTCTTTTTAGGTTTAACACCTGTCTCGTTCTTGCACACAGATACAAGAATAGCCAAGACTATTGATGATATCCAAAAGAGTGCCGAAATTAATCTTACGATACAAAAATTACCAAGTCTATCTTATCGTTATCTGATAAATAAATTGAGAACTATAAATGAAGTTAGTAGTTCATATTATATTAGAGTATTTGAGCCGTTTATTAGATATGAGATTGTAAATAATAAAGATAGTGCACAAGTCAATAATAGAGAGATAGGAGCCAGAAGTAAGTGGCTTAATCTCGTTCTAAAAGAAGAATTGCAAAACTTTAAGCTTGATAATCGGACATCCAGTATCTCTGTTTTGACTACTCCGCTCACTCTTACCTATACTTATAAGCAAATATTTACTAATCAGGTGACGGCTTGTGATTTGGGGAATATGATATTTGCGGCTAAAGGAGTTGAACTTGCCTACGACCTGACATCACTGGAACATAAAATGTATGAAGAAGAATATTATCGAGTGGCGACACAAGAGGGCAGTTTTAGCCGTGACTCTACTACGGGTAGATATTACTATGACCCACACGGAGACTATGAGAAAAGACTTATTCCTTCGGATAGGTCAGCTATTTATAAAAACTACCGGCTATCACATAATGTTACTTTTAATCTTAATCAAGATGTCTATATCAAAATAGGTACACTAAAACAGGGTGAGGGTAATAAAATATACTTCTGGCAGAGAACACAAAAGGAAATAGATGACAGGAATCGCATTTCTTGTGGAACTAAGATATTTGATATTTATGCTAATTATTCAAAAGTAGATTATAGAGCAAATAGGACGGAGGAAATAATGAGTTCAGGGGATGAAAATGTATTAGAAGTCAATTTCCACCAAGAGCCATACGAAATTATCTATACTTCAAGGGGGACGAGAAATTGGGAACAGTTTGAGGTCGCACCTCTTAATTTGACTTGGCAAGAACAAGCTAATACAATAGGAACGGGATACAACTTGCCTTTTAATCTTTACACTTTGCGGTTCTTATTACAAGGGGATGAAAGACAAATTGATGCGCCTCCTTATCAGACAACACATTTTTATGGATTAAGTGGAGAGCCAAAAGTTGCTTATCTATTTAATGACAATAACTCTGTGGTTGGAAATCCCGCAGCAAGCGGGGGAGGTGGGATGAAAAGGATAGAGGGCAGATTTAAATTAACTAACTGGTTCATAAAAAATGATGCACCACCAAATATTAGTGTTATGTATCCACCAGGAATTAGTATGCAGTGGGGAATAGATTTTGTAGTGCTATCAGCAGCAAGAACAAATTACACCATAAGTTACCAAGGAACAAAAATACCTAACTATTCACCCGACCACACCTTGAATGCAGAAGTCAGGATAAATTTTTAAGATTATGGAGTGCAAAAACTTTGTTTTTTGCAAAAGGAGGCATCATAAAAAAGTATAGTGTTATTGTGCTATTGTCTCTTGTGCTCCTGTGCCTTTCTGCATTATTCTCACAACCGGATACGATTGTGAGAGTGGGAGCGTGTAAGACACCAGGATGTGCATGGAATATTATCGTGGTAGATACAATTGCTTACATTGCGGATTATGGTGCAATTACAGTAATTAATGTTTCGGCACCTTCAAATCCTGTGATGATAAGTAGCACACCATGGAGGGATTTTGATGCCATAGGCATTACTATTCAGGACACCATTGCTTATACTAATGAAATGAGGGATTACTCCTGTACCGTAAGTATTGCCAATCCTCATTCTTTATATAAGATAGGGGGCTGTCGACTATCTCATCCAGGTCAATTCTGGTATCCTTCAGATATTTGTATAAAAGATACAATTATTTACTTGGCAGTGTCACAAGCAGGATTGTCAATGGTTAATATCGCTAATCCTTCTTCTCCTGAGACACTTGGAACTTATGATACCCCTGGATCCGCTCTGGATGTTATTGTTAGAGACTCATTTCTTTTTGTCGCTGATTTTGATAGTCTATTGATTCTTAATGTGAGTAACCCTATATCTCCTTACCAGTTAGGAGCAGTAGATTTGCCCACTTCTTGTTGGTGGGGTATTAACATTTCTGGAAATTATGTTTTTATAACAGGTCAAAGTAATTGGGGGGGGTGCTCTGGGAGACTGTCAGCAGTTGATATTTCTAACCCTACTTCACCTTATATAGTTAATACGATAGAAAATATTAGAGGTGACCCGCTTGATATTCAGATATTAGGCAACTATGCGTATATAACAGCGTGTGATTACTATGAAAAAATAGATAAAAATCAACCATGGAGAATAAGTTGTAAAACGGATACGCCATTAGTCCAGGGTGGATTACGAATAGTTAACATCTCCAACCCTGACAGTCTTTCGTTAGTTGCGAGTTATGATACTCCTTTTGATGCCCGTGGGCTGTTTGTAATAGATAAAGCAGGCGATAGATTGATATTTGTTGCCGATTGCGACAGCCTGCAAATTCTGAAACACATTGGTATAGGGATAGAAGGGAATGCAAAATTTAAAGTACAAAATGCAAAATTAGAGATGTATCCTAACCCATTTATTAGCTTAACAACAATTAGCTACCAGATTCCAGAAATCAGAAGTCAGAGGTCAGAAGTCAGAATTCAGATATACGATGTCGCTGGTAGAATAGTAAAAGAATTTAATCCTTTAACTACTAAACCATTTAACCAAGTTGTCTGGCGTCCCGAAAAGTTGCCACGCGGAATTTATTTTGCAAAACTAAATACGGGAACCTATAAGTTAACCCAAAAACTAATCCTTCTCCATTAGGAGAGCAAAGGTGCAAAGAACACAGGAGTAAAAGGATACAAAAGATTAAAAAAATCAAAATTCAAAGAGTAGTTGTCATTCTGAGCAAAGCGAAGAATCTCTCTAATTTGAGATGCTTCACTTCGTTCAGCATGACAGTCTTCTATCATTTTGCATTTTGATATGTCATTTTGATATTTACTATGGAAAGGTTATTTCTTGTAGGCATATTAACTAAATATGATGAGCGGTGGGAAAAGATGGATTCCCTAAATGAACTTGCCTCACTGGGTAAGACTGCCGGGGGTGAAATAGTAGAGCGTATATTACAGCGCAGAGATAGGATAGAGCCGCGTTTTTTTATAGGCAAGGGCAAGGCAGAGGAACTTGCGACCATAGCAGATGAGATTAAGATAGACACTTTTGTGTTTGACGAAGAATTGAGCGGTACTCAATTAAGGAATCTTGAAAATATAACAAAAAGAAAAGTAATCGACCGCACTGAACTTATACTTGATATATTTGCCCAAAATGCCCATAGCGAGGCGGCAAAAGTAGAAGTAGAGCTAACACAATTAGGATATGTATTATCACGGCTTACGGGTAAAGGGATTGCAATGTCTCGACTTGGCGGTGGTATTGGGACAAAAGGGCCAGGAGAGATGAAACTTGAAATTGATAGAAGAAGAATTAGGGAACGCATAAAAGTATTGAAAAAAAGACTTGGCATTATTGAGGTGAGCAAAAGAATCCAATCCGCAAGAAGACAGAATTTGTTTAGAGTAGCCTTAGTAGGGTACACGAATGCGGGAAAATCAACAAGAATGAACCGGCTTACACGCTCTAATTTGTTAGTAGAGAATAAACTATTTTCTACATTAGATGCGACAACCCGTATTATGTCATTAGATAATAGACATTCTAAACTTCTTATTACTGATACAGTTGGTTTTTTGCGAAAATTGCCCCACGGACTTATCACTTCTTTCAAATCTACCTTGCAAGAAGCAATAGAAGCGGATATCAGATTACATATAGTTGATATATCGCATCCTCATTGTGAATTACAACTATTAGTAGGGAATCAAATTTTAGATGAACTGGGCGTAATAGGGCGGCCAATGATTTATGTTTTCAATAAAGTTGATCTTAATCCTGATATTATTCCAATGTTCCAGCAAAAATACCCAGATGCTATATTTATTTCGGCTTTACGAAAAGAAGATACGGAATTACTCAAGCAAAGAATCTGCTCTTTCTTTAAAAGTAGCAATTAACATCTTGAAATTTTAATTCTTTTATGGCTATTCTTCTTTCCCGCCAAGTCGGGATTTCCGCTTCGCTACAACAAGAAATTTAGTTGTCCAAATACCCTGCCACAAAATCACTCCCGCCCCCGCCAAAACGGGATTTGTCAACAAGTCGGGATTTTCAACAAAACACTAAAATACATAAAAAGCAGAAATTATAGAGATGCTGAAACGAGTTCAGTATGACAATTTACAAGTTTAGCATAATAATTTACAAGTTCAGCATGACAATTTGCGGTGATTACACTTTTTCAGCAGTCTCGTTAAGTTTTTATTGACAAGATAAATGAAAGTGATAAAATATTTTTATCTGGAGGTGGATAGGGGCTGGTGTCTCTACTGGACTTCAAATCCAGCTTTCCTGCCAAAAGTGGGAAGGTAGGTTCGATTCCTACACACCTCCGCCAAACATCTTGTAGAAAGGCTTTCAAATGAAAAGTAAAGAGATAACCACAAGAAATTATACTAACCTGTTTGATAGGGTAGCAGAAATTTTAGCCGAAGCAAAAACTAATGTAATAAGAGAAATAAATAAAGCTCAAGTACTGGCATACTGGGAGATTGGGAAAGAAATTGTTGAGTTTGAACAGAAAGGTAAAGTGAGGGCAGAATATGGGGGCGAACTAATTAAAAAACTTTCAAATGATTTAACTAAAAAATTTGGCAGAGGTTTTTCTGAGATAAATATTAGAAATATGAGACGGTTATATTTGGAATTTCCAACTCAGATTCAACAGACACCGTCTGTTAAATCTCAGAAATCGCAGACACTGTCTGCGGAATCTAAGAGGAAGCAAAAAACCAAGTCATTATCTTGGAAATCTGAAATAAGTCAGACACTGTCTGCCAAATTTGAACCTATGTTATTCTGGTCCCACTATTGTGAGTTATTAAAAGCAGAAGAACCACTTGCTCGCTCCTTTTACGAACAGGAAGCAATCCAAAATAACTGGTCTGTAAGAGAATTAAAACGGCAAATTAACTCTATGCTTTTTGAACGGCTGGTATTAAGCAAAAATACCAAAGCAGTCATGAAAATGGCAGAGAAAGGACAGGTTATAGAAAAACCAGAAGATGCAATCAAAGACCCTTATATTTTGGAATTTTTAAACCTTAAAGAAGAAATATCTTATACTGAAAGTCAATTAGAACAGGCGCTAATTGATAAACTCCAATATTTCTTATTAGAACTTGGTCAGGGCTTTACTTTTGTTGCCCGTCAAAAAAGAATTACTATTGCTAATCGTCATTATCATATTGATTTAGTTTTCTACAATCGTCTATTGAAGTGTTTCGTTTTAATTGATTTAAAAACTGGTGAACTTGACCACGCAGATATTGGACAAATGAATTTTTATATCAATTACTTCAAGGAAAATGAAAAACAAGAAAATGAAAATGACCCTATAGGACTTATTCTATGTGCAAAAAAAGATGATATATTTGCCAAGTATGTTTTAGGCGGATTAGATAACAAAGTATTTGCTTCAAAGTATAAATTAACATTACCTTCGGAGAAAGAATTGAGACTTAAACTAAAATCAATCTAATTAAAAATCAAAAAGATTGTCCGACTCTCGCGTTAAATCATTAAGCGAAGATATACAAAAATTATGTCCTTGTGATATAGTTGTCATCAGTCCTCCCAAGTATAATGAGCTTTATTCTAAATTGCATAACCTAAATCGTCTACTTGCTTGGGGACACGCACGAGTAATTGAAAATCTGCTTAGCGGTGTGAGTCAGGGGACCCACACCTACCCGGGAATAAATAGTTGTGATACTGTTATAGCGGATAAGTTTGGTGATAAGAAATATATTGAAAAAGCTTTGATGTCAAAGGGCAAACAAATAACTCTTATTCAGCGTCCCAAAGCCGAATACGATATTGCAGTTGCCGCTGCTTCTATAATTGCCAGAAATGGGTTTATTGAGGAAATAGCGGCCCTTTCTACACAAATAGGAGTGCAATTACCTAAGGGTGCAGGCCCACAAGTAGAAGAGATGGCACAATCTTTGATAGAAAAACACGGCAATGAGATACTTAATAAAATAGCCAAACTTCATTTCAAGACAACTAATAAACTTACTGTCATCACACCAAGAACCGACGCCCGACCCGTTCCGACACGAAACGGGTTAGGAGAACCGAGAGCCAATAATAGATTATGGGCACCTTGGAGAGCAGAATATATTTATTCTTCCAAGTCTGATGTCTGTATATTCTGTGAAGCCATAGCAAAAAAAGATGCATTTATATTATCTCGTGGTGCCAAAGGATTTGTAATTATGAATACTTTTCCATACAATAATGGGCATCTGATGGTTGCTCCGTACAGGCATATTGCTAATGTTGAGGACCTTACAGGAGAAGAGATATTGTTACTATTTGACCTTGTGCAAAAATCAGTTAGAGTATTAAAAGCAAAAATGCGACCCGATGGCTTCAATATAGGGATAAATCTTGGCAAAGTGGCAGGTGCAGGAGTTGAGGGGCATATTCATATACACATAGTGCCACGCTGGAATGGGGATACTAATTTTATGCCCATCACAGCGGAGACAAAAGTAATTTCCCAATCCCTTGAAGAAGCATATAAATTACTAAAAGAAGGGTTTGGGGAAATTCCATAAGAAAAAATGGATAAAATTCTACCTGTTCTACCTGTTATCAACACTGGTACCGTAATAGTAACAGCTGGCATCATTCTATGGTATACCATAGAGACTTATAGACTCAGGAGACAATCTGTTTTACAGACAGAAATACAAATTCGGCCACTTCTCATAATAATTCTTAAGGAAGATTTTACGATTAAAAATATTGGTAATGGAATTGCATTGAATGTTGAGATAGAGGATATTGTGATTGATATGAATGAACCTCACAAGTTCTCTTTTGACAAAATAAATGCAATATCTCAAAACGAAGAAATTGGACTACCAAGGGTAAGGGTCTTTAAGGACGACCAAAAAGTACCTGCGGATAGTTTTCAACTTCTTCCCTTTGTCGTAGGTCTTTATCCTCGCTATGCGAGTCGTAATTATGAATTCAGGTTGAGATATGAAAACATAAACGGTGAGAAATATCAATCTATCGTGATTACTGGTAAAGACGGCGTTCATATTAAAGAGATATGTAAGGTTGGTTTTTAGATGAAGTGGAAATCTTTGCCTTTTAGAGAGCATCTACGCAAGACAGTATTACTTATAATTTTCTTAATCGTAGTGGGTGTGGGTTTATATTTATCTTTTGGTTTATATTGGTTAATTTTTGCATATATTCTATTGGGGGGTAGTATATTTTCATATTTTCTGCCTACTTATTATTC
>JACQXS010000062.1 GCA_016208615.1 Candidatus Stahliibacteriota bacterium
AGTGGATGCGTGTGGGTTTTCTTGTAATAGGAGTGGGTTTAATTGTGTTCTTTGTTGTAGGAGCTGGGAATGTGCCTGAAGAAATAAGGGCTAAGAAGTTCGTTTTGGTTGATGAAAACGGCGAGAGAAGTGCTATGCTTAGCGTCACACCAGACGGTCCTGGGTTGTATTTGTCTGATGAAAAAGGTATTCTTCGTGGTGTATTTGGCATCACATCAACCGGTCCTGGGTTGAGTTTGTTTGATGAAAAAGGTGTGTCTCGTGGTGGATTTGGCATCATGCCAAACGGTTCTGGGTGGACTTTGTATGATAAAAAAGGTATTCTTCGTGCTGTGCTTAGCGTCACACCAGCCGGTCCTGGGTTGGTTTTGTTTGACGGAAGAGGCGAGATTTTATTTAAAGCTCCTTAATAGAAGAGGGAAGAGGACAGAAATCCAACTTGTAGTGGGTAGAACAGACATTCTTGTCTGTATGGTCAGGCAGGAATGCCTGACCTACCGGGACGCCGGGCAGGAAAGTCAAAAAAGATAGTTAAATGGTTAAATTAAAGTCCATAAAATTGTGGGAGGGACTTCATAGTCCCGATAGATTATCAAGGTTGGGAAACCTTTCCCACAAATGGCTAAAATAAAGTCTATTTCTTCATTCCTTTTATTAATCCATTACAAATCACTTATAATTAGTTCTACTATTTTATCTTGTAATGCTTTTATTACATTAGGTGGGCAGGTGTAATTATTCATTATAATAGAAAAGGCAACTAAATTATTAGTATTGGTAGTGATATAACCTGACAATGAACTTACATTTAGCATTGTACCTGTTTTGGCTCTTACTTTTCGGATGGATTGCAAACTTCTCATCCTCCCACTAAGTGTGCCATCAGTCCCTGAAATAGGTAATGACCCTATAAATTCATACCTTGTATCAAATTCTAATGCTTTTAATAATATCTTCACCATCCCTTTTGTTGAAATAAGATTATACCTTGATAGCCCTGAGCCATCGTATATTTTCACCTCACTTTCACTAATGCCTAATGAATCCAAAAACTTTTCTATCTTGCTTATCCCTTTTGCATAAGAGCCCGGCGGTCCTCCTAATTCTGCACCTATAGTTTTTAGAATCTGGTCAGCATAAAAGTTAATGCTCTCCTTATTCATATCGTAGACTAAAGAAGCAAGCGGTTCAGAATAGTGAGAATAGATAAGATTAGATGAATCTACTATACTTGATTTTACAATCTTACCTTTTATTTTTACTCCTTTTTGTTGCAGAAGTTCCTTAAATACAGTCGCCGTGTAAAGAGATGGCTTATCTATATGTCTAATGAAAGTTTCTCCTCTTGACCCTTTATGCATTTTGCCCTTTAATATAATATAATTCTTATCACGTTCAACATAAAGACTGTCCTCCTCACCTGTAACTGCAAGATTTATCACCTCTACAAACTCTGTTTGAGGATATAAGATAAACTTTACCTTTTCACCAATGCATTTACTTGACTTCACAAAAATTTTAATACAATTTTTATTCACTGATAAAGCAGAAACCCGGGCATTAAATCCATACGACTCTTCCTCTTCTATCCAGCCAGAGCCGATTTCCTTTTTATCAAAATACGAGTCATCGTAAATGATATTCGCAATAGTATCTATTCCACATTCTACTACTTTCTCTGCCATCTGGGATAAGTCATCTGTGGTAAGGGTAGGGTCACCGTAGCCCTTAATGTATAGATTTAGAGAATCATAATATAGTTCAGTCTTAAATCTATAATCTGGCTTAAGTAAATTAAGTGCCGCTAAGGCGGTAATAATTTTAACATTAGAGGCGGGGACAAGTAGCTTTTCTGAATTATACGAATAGAGAGGCGTTCCATTTGAGGTCGCACATCCCTTTGTATCTGCGATTTCAATTCCCACGCTCGCAGTTTTAAGGATTGAGTCCTGTAACATAGAGTCCAATTTTTCATCAAACTGACTACCTATCAATACACATGGTAGGAAGAGCAAGAAGATTAAAATCTTTTTCATTATACTTTTTGAAGCGAAGCGGAAATCCCGATTATCCCGCTTCGGCGGTGGCTACGGCGGGGAAGATTCGGAATAAGACAGATAAAACGAAGAAGTGTTGCCCCTGTATTCTTAAATTGATGTAATTTATTGGGCGGCACAAAGATACAATAATCCTTGTCAAACCTGTATTCTTGTCCCTCGTAGATAAAAGTACCGCTGCCTTCCAAAATATATACCTCATGTTCATAAGGATGGGTATGCAAAGGCGAATAGCCACCAGGCTCAAACTCAAACATCCGCATCACAAAATTAGGTGCCCCATCTGCTTGAGAGATAAGCCATCTTATAGTTCCGCCATTTGCACCTTCCATTTTTACTTCCCTTGCCTCTATATCAAGATAGTTTTTTATCTTCATTATCCCTCCTTCTGTAATCTTAACTATTTATATTCAAAAGTCAAGTATTCAAACGCAGTGATGTAATCATCAAAGTTATGTAAGTTTTGTAATTTTTTACTTGACAAGCAAATAAATGAGTATAAAGTTTTCCATTATGGGAATGACTGACCCTATAGCTGATATGTTCACCCGCATCAGAAATGCAATTCAGGCAGGACATAAAGAGATAGAGATGCCGGGGTCGAAAATAAAATTAGGTATCGCAGATGTGCTTAAAAGAGAGGGCTATATAAAAGATTATGAGTTCACGCCCGACAATAAACAGGGAATAATAAAAATATACTTAAAACCTGTGCCAGTAATTCAAGAGATTCATAGAGTTAGCAAGCCCGGTAGAAGAACATATGTCGAGAGTACCAAAATCCCAATTGTTCGTGATGGAATAGGTATTGCCATCCTCTCAACACCACGCGGTATCTTATCGTCACGGGAAGCTAAATTTTCTAATGTAGGGGGAGAAATTTTAGGCTATGTATGGTAGGTGCAATTAGTACCTCTAAAGTCTTACCCCTTGAAGTGAAGTAAAAATCCGCTACGGCGGGAAATGTTAGAAATATGGGAAGAATAGGTAAATTACCAATTCCAATTCCTGCACAGGTTAAAGTGACTATAGCGGGTAGGAATGTAAAAGTTGAAGGTCCAAAAGGTGTATTAGAGCGAAATATACCCCAAAGACTCAATGTCTCGGTAGAAAATACAGAAGTAAAAGTAATAGCGAATGAAAGTATGAGTGCTATTCAGGGAACTATAAGGATGCTTATTAACAATATGGTAATTGGGGTAACAAATGGATATGAAAAGTCATTAATTATAGATGGTCAGGGCTATCGTGCAACTATGGAAGGTAAGATTTTAAGTCTGCAAATTGGATTCCCAAATCCAATTAAGTATAGTCCACCAGAGCAGATAAAGATAGAGGTCCCTTCACCACAGCGTATTGTAGTAAGAGGCATAGATAAACAACTTGTAGGCGATGTAGCAGATACAATAAAAAGATTTAGAAAACCCGACCCTTATAAAGCTAAGGGTATAAGATATGAAGGTGAAGTAATAAGAAGGAAACCGGGTAAAAAGGCAGGATATGGAGCAACTGGAGCGTAGGCATAAAAGAATAAGAAAAAAAGTTTTCGGCACCCCTGAACGGCCAAGACTTTCGGTATATAGAAGTCTTAAATACATTTATGCACAATTAGTTGACGATGTAGGGCATCGGACTTTTGTATCCGTTACTTCTCAGCCAAAGACTGATGAGCCTCTGGCTCATATGAAAATGGAAAAAGGCAATAAAGTAGATAAAAGTAAGGAATGTGGCAAACTATTGGCTCGCCTTGCATTAGAAAAAGGAATAAAAGAGATAGTATTTGATAGAGGGGGATATAATTACCACGGTAGAGTAAAAGCAATCGCAGAAGGCGCCAGAGAAGGGGGATTAAATTTTTAACTATACTATCAATTAAAAGGAGAGAGGCAAGATAATATGAGAGAACAAATAGAAAAAGAGGTACCTGAATTTGAGGAGCGGACCCTTGGTATAAAAAGGGTAGCTAAAACGACTAAGGGTGGCAAGCAGATGCGGTTACTTGTATGTTCAGCGGTCGGCGATTCTATTTCACGAGTAGGCATTGGAGTGGGCAAGTCAGCCGAAATAGCCAATAGCTCTAAAAAGGCACAGGAACAGGCAAAAAAGAATATGGTCGAGGTAAAACATCATAAAAATACTATCCCTCACATAGTAATGGGTAAATGTGGTGGGGCCAGAATTTTGATACGCCCCGCATCACCCGGGACAGGTATAATAGCTTGCGATACTGTGCGTAATATACTTGAACTCTGTGGTATAAAGGATGCACTAACAAAATCATTTGGCTCAAGTAGTGCTGATAATTTGGCTAAAGCTACTATGAGTGCATTGTCAAAACTAAGGACACGCGAAGAAGTATTTAAATTAAGAGGTATATGAAGAAACAAGTTAAGATTACGCAAACAAAGAGTGCTATTGGAAGTAATTGGCGTAAAAAGCGGACAGTGGAGGCACTTGGACTAAGTAAGTTGCACCACTCAGTAATTCATAATGATACTCCTACTATTCGTGGAATGATAAAAGCTGTACGAGAATTGGTGAAAGTAGAAGAAGTTGAGTTGAAATAGTTAAAATATGAGTATTTTGAATAATTTGCATAATAAGGCACACAAGAATCAAAAAAGATTGGGCCGCGGCTTGGCATCCGGACACGGTAGGACAGCAGGTAGAGGCACAAAAGGGCAGAGAGCAAGGACAGGAAGTAAGCGTAGAGTATGGTTTGAAGGCGGACAAACTCCTTTAATCCATAGAACTCCAAAGCGTGGGTTCAATAATCCAGGAAAGATTGAACCTATCGAACCCATCAAACCTAACGAACTAAACGAACCTAACAAATAATATTTGATGATTACATCACTGCGTTTGAACTTTGGATTTTGACATTTGGAGTTTAGTATTTTTGATATAAAGTATGGGTATTACTTATATTGAGGGTAAGGTAAAAGGATTAAATAGTAGGCAGAAAAATGTAAAATTTCTTGTAGATAGCGGAGCAACATACTCACTTTTACCCAAATCTGTATGGGAAACGATTGGATTAAAGCCTAAACGAAAAGTGTCATTTATTCTTGCTGATGGCACCACAATTGAAAGGTCGGTGGCAGAGGCTTTTGTTAGCTTACCACAAGGTGAGGCGCATACACCTGTAATTTTAGGAGAAGAAAATGACGAAGCTTTGTTAGGGGTAGTCACATTGGAGATTTTGGGACTTGTATTAAATCCTTTTGACCGCACCCTTCATCCTATGCGAATGTTGTTATGTTGAATGAACTAAACAAATAAGATGATTCAAAAAATAAGAGATACTTTTAAAATCCCAGACCTAAGGAATAAAATACTGTTCACACTGGCTATGTTTTGTGTTTATAGGGTCGGGTCCCATATCCCGTGTCCAGGCATATCAGGGGATGCATTGATGAGTTTTTTTGAAACGGCACGCGGTACTATACTTGGGCTATATGATATATTTGTAGGTGGTAATTTATCACGCGGCACTATATTTGGACTGGGGATTATGCCTTATATTTCGGCAAGTATTATTTTCCAGCTCTTGGGCGCCGCACTCCCGGCATTACAAAAGTTGCACCGCGAAGGTGAAGAAGGAAGGCGTAAGATAAATCAATACTCCCGCTACCTAACCGTAGGGATTGGAATAATTCAAAGTATGGGCATCGCTATATTCCTTGAATCTCTGAGAGGAGTTGGAGGAGAGCCAGTCGTTTTAGTTCCGGGAATAAGTTTTAGATTAATTACTATTTTAACTCTTGTAACGGGTACTGTTGCAATAATGTGGTTGGGTGAACTTATTACTGAGAAAGGAATTGGTAATGGCATATCGCTTATGATTATGATAGGCATTCTGGACCGTATACCAACCGAGACTATTAGTACTGTCAGAATGATTACTACTGGCGCACTCTCTATACCGGCGACTATTATTTATCTACTCGTCATAATCCTTGTAACAGCAGCGGTTGTGATAGTTACACAAGCACAACGCCGTATCCCAGTACAATATGCACAAAGAGTTATAGGAAGGAAGGTTTATGGTGGCAGAAGTACGCATATTCCTCTAAGCGTGAATGCCGCTGGCGTTATTCCTATTATTTTTGCCCAATCTGTTCTAATGTTCCCACCTACTATTGCTCGATTTTTCTCTAATAGTATGTTCGCTCAAACTATATCGGAATTCTTTACGCCCGGTCAATGGTTATATACTACTATTTATGCCACCCTGATTGTGTTCTTTGCTTACTTTTACACTTCCGTCGTTATATCACCTACTGATATGGCAGAAAATATGAAACGATACGGAGGATTTATACCAGGCATTAGACCAGGTACTCCCACGGCTAATTATATTGATAAAGTAATGTCAAGAATTACTTTCCCAGGAGCTTTGTTTTTTGCAGCTATTGCTATTATTCCGATTTTTATAGTCCAGAAACTAATGATACCTTCCTATTTTGGAGGGACAAGTCTTCTTATTGTTGTAGGCGTTGTGCTTGATACGGTACGACAAATGGAATCGCACCTATTAATGAGACATTATGAAGGATTTGTTAGAAAAGGTAAAATTAGAGGTAGAGCAGGTTATTAAAACTTTACACTTTTAACTATGAGTTCTAAACTTATATTTCTTGGTCCACCGGGTTGTGGGAAGGGGACACAAGCTCAAAAATTAGGTAATGAATTAAAAATTACACTTATAGCGACGGGTGATTTATTGAGGGACGCTATTAAGGACAAAAATAGCGAAATGGGCAAAAAGGTAAAGTCATATGTTGAAACCGGTGCTCTTGTGCCGGATGATATTATAATTCAACTTATACAACATAAGATAGATATGCTTAATACTTTTATATTGGATGGATTCCCAAGAACTATTGAACAAGCTAAACAACTGGAACGCATTACGAAAATTGATAAAGTAATCTACTTTATATGCTCATCAGAAGTTATAGTAGCTCGTCTATCTAATAGAAGGATTTGCCCTAAGTGTGCTAAGGTTTATAATCTCATTACTAATCCACCCACTAATAATGGGATATGTAATAATTGCAAATCCACATTGGAAGTAAGAAAAGATGATACTGAACCTGTAATCCGTGAAAGAATACAAGTCTATGAAAGACAAACTCTACCTTTGATTAAATTTTATGACCAAAGACTAATAACTATTGATGCCTCTATAAATGATATTGACTTAGTCTATTATAACTTGAAGGGATCTCTCCTATCCGTCAATAGGTAAGAAATGACAAACTTTGAACTCTTGACGGGTAGTCGCGGGTCTTCTGACCCGCAATTAGATTATTAAACTTTTATGGGTAACCCGACTGAAAAAAAAGGTATTAGAGTGGAAGGCGTCATTCTTGAATGCCTGAAGGGTGCTAAATTTAAAATCAAACTCGATTCAGGACACGAAGTTATTGCCCATGTATCAGGTAGAATGAGAATGCATTTTATCAGAATCCTACCAGGAGATAGAGTATCACTTGAACTTACTCCTTATGATTTAACACGCGGCCGCATCTTATACAGATTTAAATAGCACATTCCATTTTTTCCCATTTCCCAATAAGAGTCTGCTGAGAAACCCCTTTTATGTCATCCTGAACTCACATTGTGTCACCCTGAACTCGTTTCAGGGTCTCATTTATATGCTGAAACAAGAGATGCTGAAACAAGTTCAGCATGACAATCTTTTTGTCACCCTGAGCAAAGCGAAGGGTCTCATAAGGTATTGATTTTATTAGATTCTTCACTTCGTTCAGAATGACAATTTATAAGTTCAGCATGACAATTTGCGGTAATTACCACTTTTTCAGCATTTCCTAATAAGAATACTTGACAACTTCCATTTTTAGAGTATAGTGTTTATGATGAGTAAAAAGGAGTATAAAAAACAGGGCTTCACTATTATTGAAATTATGACGGTGGTAGCTATACTTGGAATAGTGGCTGGTATTGCTATACCGACTTTTAGGAACTATATTCCCCGAATGAAACTTATAATGGCAAAAGATGAAATAATTGGAGCTATGCGGTTAGCACGAACTAAGGCAATTACAGAGAAACAGGTATATCAAGTGATATTTGTAAAAGGAGACCCAGATAGCTTTAGAGTAGAACCCGGTGCTAATGGCGAATCTACTCCTTTACCAACGGGAGTTACAATTTTTGACCCTTACGGAATCATCTATGAATTTAACCCGGACCGCACCGCAAGGTCTATTCCTCATTGTGGCACCCTTAGGAATGTAAAGAACAAAGCTATTACATTTCGTATAATTGAAGCAACGGGATATGTACAGCCAATAGAGTGGGAGTACTAATGATAAATAATTACTCGCCGCAAACCGCCAATTGTAGCGAACCTGTCCCAACGCACTTGTCCCGACGCAGAATGTGTCGGGAGAATGTGTCGGCAGAATGTGCCAGGAGAATGTGTCGGCAGAATGTGCCAGGACAACCGCTAATCCTCAACCACACAAATGGTTTCAGTATTATAGAGGTTATCGTCTCTTGTGTAATTTTGGGCATCGCAGTACTTGGGTTTATGAACTTTTTCCCTACATCATCAACTATAAATGCCAGGGCAGATAGAAGAAATGAGGCAGGAGTATTGGCGGAAGACAAAATAGAGGAATTGAGAATTATTGGATTTGAAGCACTGGAAGATACTATTGCTTTAGGAGATACCACCGGGACAAACACTATCGGTAATATAATAAGAACTTGGACTATTAGAGATAGTAATAATATTATTATAGCAGATGTCAATTGTATCTGGCGTACACCGGGAGCTCCTGGGCATTCTAATTTAAGAATTATGACTCAAATAGCTAACTATGAATAAAGGACTTACTATCATTGAACTTCTCGTTACTGTTATTATTTCTAGCATAATTATAGGTTCTGCTGTTGCATTACATATCGTCAATCAGCGCATTTTTGCCAAAGAAGAAGCACTTATTGATGTACGCAACAATGTTAGAGGAGCATTGGATATTATGATTACTGACATTAGGGTGGCAGGATATAATCCTACACAAGCTCCAGCTCCTTCATTTGACCCTCCTATCAGATATGGATGTAGATACTGGGTTTTCATTAGAGCAGATACTAATGGGGATGGGGCTTGCGAACAGGGAGAGGGATGGGCATTCCATGCATCTAATAATGCGATATTTAAGTATAACTCTATGAACTTAGGCATTTCCGATAGCTCCATTATTGCCGAAAATATAGACCATCTTGAGTTTAGATATTTTGATGCTGATGGCAATGAATTAGCTACTCCTGTTGCACCTGCACTATTAGAAACTATTAGGACATTTAGAATTTTAATCGTCGGTAAAACAACTCGTGAATTCTCAGGACACCAAGAAACAGGAACTTATCCAGATGCTACTCCATATAATGATAGATGCTACAGGTGTTGGGACTCTACATTTGTGAGACTCAGGAACATATAATAAAAATCTCTAAATTTTAGGAATAAATCCCCAAATTTAGTTATTTGATGATTACATCACTGCGTTTGAACTTTAGCCTTAATTTCTCAACTACTAATTTAGGCACGAAACTTGATACATCTCCCCCATATGACACTATTTCCTTAATCGTAGACGAGGATAGAAAAAAATACTCTTCACGCGGCATAATAAAAATTGTCTCTACTTCTGAATATAACCTACGATTTAATTGCATCATCTGGAACTCATAGTCAAAATCAGATACCGCACGAAGTCCCCTGATAATTACACGAATCCCTTTCTCTTTTGCATAATTCATAAGTAAGCCATCAAATGAATCTATCTCTATACCCTTACAATTAACCGTAGCAGACCGAATAAACTCTATCCGTTCTTCAAGTGAAAAAAGAGGCGATTTCTCAGAATGCCGAACTACAAGCACAATAAGAGACCCAAATAACTTAACCGCTCGCTTGATTATATCCAAATGCCCATTCGTTATGGGGTCAAATGTCCCAGGATACACTACTAACCTATTATTTCTGCACCTCTTTTCTGACATATAGAACCTCCCTCCCTGACTTCAGTAGAACTTTCACCGACATCAGGATTTCTTTCACTGACATCAGTAGAACTTTCCCTGACATCAGGATTTCTTTCACCGACATCAGGATTTCCTTCCCTGACATCAGGATTTCCTTCCCTGACATCAGGATTTCTTTCCTTTGTATAATTTAGTGTCTTCGTGTCTTTTCCCGTGGATACGGGATCCCGATTCCATCGGGGGTGGCAGAATATTTGGTTTATCATTTTGACATTTGAACTTATCACTTTATTCCAAATTTCTCTTTGGCTACATAATTAATATACGAAGTATCGTGTTCGAGTAAATTATTTTCATATTCTAACGCCACTTTCTTGCCCTGCAAAATAGCAATCTCGGTTTGAGTCTTGTGAATTTGACACCTGAGCTGAATTATCTTTACCATCCCGTATGGACTAAAAATTAAAACATAAATAGTAGCCACGACAAATAAAATAATACCTATCTTTTTTAACCGCATCTTAAACAAACACCTAAAATCCAAAATTCCTAAATACCTAAAAATAGAAATGGTTTAGGCATTTAGGTGTTTAGGTATTTAGGCATTTTAAACTGTGAAAGCATCCAAGCCAAGAAATTTTGTCCCATCTCCAAGTTCCTCTTCTATTCGGATAAGCTCGTTATATTTTACTACCCGCTCCATCCTTGACGGAGCACCTGACTTTATAAATCCTACACCCGTACCAACGGCTAAATGAGAAATAAAGGTTGATTCCGTCTCCCCTGACCGATGTGAGATGACACATTTATACCCATTTCCTTTGGCAATCTTTATACAATTAAGTGTCTCGGTTAAAGTCCCTATTTGATTGGGCTTAATCAAAATGGCATTGCTCGCTTTAAGTTCAATTCCTTTTTTCAGACGAGAACAATTTGTAACATATAGGTCATCGCCAATTATTAAAATCTTATGCCCAAGCTGAGCTGTTAGGAGAGCCCAACCTTCCCAATCATCTTCCGCTAACCCATCTTCAATTGAAAAAATCGGAAACTCCTCCGACCACTCACTATAAAAATCTATAATCTCTTTACTGCTAATGCTCTTGCCTTCTATCTTATATTTACCATCAGTATAAAACCCGGAAGCCGCCGCATCTATTGCCAGCCACGCATCCTTACCCGGTTTATAGCCCGCACCTCTTATTGCCCTTATAATAAACTCACAAGCCTCACGATTTGTTTTAAGATTGGGAGCAAAGCCACCTTCATCTCCTACACCAGTTGAAAGCCCTGCTTCCTTTAATAACGAACGCAATGAGTGAAAAATTTCCGCCCCCATCCTTATTGACTCCTTAAAACTATTAGCCCCCGCCGGAACAAGCATAAACTCTTGGATATCAAGATTATTATCAGCATGAACACCGCCATTGATTATATTTAGCATAGGAATTGGTAAAATATAATCTGTCCTCTGTCCTCTGTCCTCTGTCTCCTGTTCTCCGGGGACCAAAAGCCCGCCAATCCATTCATAAAGTGGAAGCCCAAGCTCATTAGATTGGGCTATAGTATAGGCAAGTGATACTCCTATACAAGCATTAGCCCCAAGATTAGACTTGTTAATGGTGCCATCCAAATCAATTAACACTCTATCAAGCTCAGATTGATTAACTACATCTAACCCTATAAGCTTTTTAGCAATCATTTCATTTACATTACGAACTGCTTTTAATACACCCTTGCCGCCATATCTTGAAAAATCACCATCCCTAAGTTCAAGTGCCTCATAGATGCCCTTTGATGCCCCTGATGAAACACTTATAACTCCACAAGCACCAGATTCAAGCTCACACTTAACCTCTATTGTTGGGTTGCCTCTGGAATCAAGTATCTCCCTCGCATATAACGCTACTATTTTACTCATCTTACCTCCCCTTGCCTAAAATTGCTAATTGTTAATTGTTAAAAATAGTTCCTTTACCAGACTATCATTTTCAATTTCTAATTCTTCTATTTCTTTTTCTCTGCCTTCAAGTTTAAGGGCATGGCCTTTTTGAGAAATCTGGGCAAGTTTAAGGTGAAGTGGATTATGGGAATCAAATTTTGGAATCCCAACATATTGCATTACCGAAGGTGTGCCAAATCCGCGTCCCGCAGATGAAAAGGACTTAATAAAATCTCGGACTGGTTTTGAATTGATAATCGCACAGAGATAATGGGCTTCAGATTCATTATCAGTGGCTAACTGTTTTATATCCAATCTGTGTCTTTGTTTGAGAAATCACGGATGCATAGATATCATTTGACATTTGTTTCCAAACGACTTTATATTGACTAACAGTATAGTCTCCAACACCAAACATGGAATAAAATGCTTTTTGCTCTCGCAATCTCTTTACCATTTTAGAGCTACTGGTCATTAAAACTTCTTTAAACTTTGTAAAGTAACTATAAGTTCTTGGAAAATTGTTTTTAAGGTAGGCTTCCGATAATGGTTCTCTTTTATATGGGTCTTGTGTTAAAAAAACAAAAAACTTAGGTGTAGTCTGCCATCTTTGAATATCTGCTCCACGGAGTGAAGGATAAATTAAACCAGATTCTGCTCTTGCTTCTATTTTAGGAATCTTCCTTTTCCCTCTTTCGGGCAGGTTATTTACAATTACGCTTCCGTCAGAAAAAACTTGAACTATTTTTACCCAAAATACACCATAAGGGTCGGCAATTATGCCAGAATAAGCTCTATAATAATTTTTGCCACCAATCTTTTTTAACTCCCCTGCTTCCACTGGTTGTGTCTGCCATGCGCTAACAATTGAGCCAATTGGTTTTGCAAGATAACGCTTCTTTTGAAGAAGTGGCAAAGCTTCATTTAATCCTAACTCGGTAGCAATTTTGCCAACGCCTTTCTTTTTAGTCCAAACAATATAGGGTACAGGATATTTTGTTTTCTCTCCCTTTCTAAGAATGATAGCCGCGGTTTTGTTTGTTGCTCCTTCAAATGGTTGAATAGAAGCCAAATCGTGAGCTTTCAATACTTTTAAGTATTTACCTTTTTCTTCATTTCCTAATTGGAATCTTCTAAATCCTTCTCCCGCACCTTTTGATTTAAAAACTTCTTGTGTAATAAGAAATCCTAATTTCCCGCCATCTTTGAGATAATAATCAGCAGAAGCATAAACAAAAAGCATTGAAAAATCCTTTTTTCCTCCGCCGAGCCGAGTCTGAAATCCTTTTAGCGAAAACAATCCATAATCTTTCCATAGTTTTAAAGTGGCATTTCGATAAGATTGCGAAAGGTAGTCCCATCTAACCCACGGCGGATTGCCAACAACAAAATCAAACTTCTCTGCAACAATGGGTGCAAAAATATTCTTAAGAAATCTCGCCCATATTCCATTTTTACCTTGCTTTTCTATTTCAAGTATTTCTTTATAAAAATACTCTACTATTTTTTCGTGTGGAGGAAAGACGAGCCCATTTTTCTTAAATTGCTCCATTGCTTCTTTCACACTATATTGTTCCCGAACCATCCTTTCAATCAAGGGAGCCGCTGTCTTCATTAGAAAACCATTATTTACTATCCATATTTTGGGGACATAAAATTTTTGCAACGAAGTTTGTATCTCAATTGATTCTCCCTCGGGTCTTATAGACATTTGACCTTTCATTTCGGGCCAAAGAACTGAATCCGCAAGATATATTGGGATTTCTATATTGGGAAGTTCATTTGCTAAATTGCCCAAAGCAAATAGATAATTGGTGCGAGCAGCGATAACTGCCAATGGATTTAAATCAAAACCCCAGATATTAGCAACTATTCTTTTAGCAATTTCAAGCGGTGGCAACTTTTCTTTTACGCCATACTCATTCGCTCGTTGAATTGCTAAAACAACAAAGGTGCCAGAACCACAAGCAGGGTCTAAAAAGCGTTTCAAAGTATTGCCATCATAATCGACTTCATTTAATATTAATTCAGCTAGCCAATCCGGTGTATAATATTCGCCAAGCCGATGTCTTACTTCTTGCGGTACTAAATATTGATAAAGCTTTTTAAGAAGGTCACGGGCAGCAGAAGGGTCTAATGTGCTTGTTGCTGGCTCAAATTCTGAAAGTGCGCGGGCAATTTCTTGAATTGCGTCTTTAAGTTCAGGATTCCAAGCATCAAGATACCAGCGAAAGAAATCACCTTCTAAAAAGTTTGTAATTCCTTTACGCGTGTATATTCCGCCATCTTCAATATCAATGAGTTGTCTTTTAAGCTTATCTTCGGAAGCGTGTGCCAATTCAGAGGCAAGCGAGGCAATAAAAGTAGTCTCCCGTAAGGTTAAAAGTTCAGCAGAAATAATCTTCATTAAAAAGGCAAAATAAGTGTGGACGGAAAATAAGAGTTCTTGGAAATCTATTCCTTTGCTAACCTTGTATAATTTTGAAAGTATTTCTGCTTCTTTTTCTTGTTGACCGCTGAACTGTTCACCATAAACGATACCAAACAAACGCTTCCACTCATTAAAGAAAGTATGAATTCTTGTTTGGTCACCCCAGTATTTTAAGGCATTAGTCAAAGTAGCAACCGCTTTCGGTGCCAGTTCGCTTTGGGGGCCAAATTTTTGAGCTAAATTTTCAGCAGTAAGCGGAAGACGAGTCAATGCCCGTAGATGAATAAGTAGAGTTCTCGCACTTTCAAGATTAAAAGAGTAGGGACCGAGAAGAATAAAATTTGTCTTATCTATAATTTTACCCACCTTGTCAGCAGACAGATTTTCTTTGCCTTGATATTGGACAAAGAAAATAGTTTCGCCATCAAATCCAACGCCGATGAGTTTAGTTAATCTTGAATGTTCAGATTCGCCTGAAAGATAATCTACTAATTGGTTATTTTCATATTTTGGAATAGCTGTAATACCTAATCCCTGCTTGATTGGGTCTAATATTTTTTCAAATCCAATTCTTAAATCTTCTTCTGTCTTAGCATGCTGAAGCAATTGCTTGGTTTCAGCCATAAGACTATCCGACAATTTTAAGAGTGAGCCCTGTCTCTCTTTGGAGAAACAACTTTCTTGTGCTTCTTTTGGCATTTTTATCTCCAGCTCCTTGATTTTAGCCATCTTATCCAAAAAAGACCAATAAAAAATCCTCCTATATGTGCCCAAAAGGCAATATTAGAAAATGGACCTACTGTTAATTGAGAAAAGACTTGCCATATTATCCAGATACCTAAAAATATAAAAGCAGGTAAATTTATAAATCTTATAAAAAAGAAAACCGGCACAAGACATAAAACTTTAGTCCGCGGATAAAGTACAAAATACCCACCTAATACACCGGCTATGGCACCTGATGCCCCTATTGTTGGGATACGGGAGAAGGGACTAAAAATTATCTGTGCTGTGGATGCCCCTATTCCACAGACTAAATAGAATAATATAAACCGCGAGTGACCCAGCCAATCTTCTACATTTCTGCCAAAAATGAACAAAAACCACATATTGCCGAGAAGATGAATCCACGACCCGTGAAGAAAGATAGAAGTTAATAAGGTAAAGTAGATGGGGAAATTTATGTATGGTTTGGTATCTACAAAATGAGTAATCTCATAAGGGATGGCACCATATTGTCTTATAAAAGTTTGAGCTGTTCCACCGAGAGTGGCTTCATAAATAAATAAAATAATGTTTAATAAGATAAAGAGTATTGTACAAACTGACCACCGCGTTGAAGAGGCATCTGTTTTAAGTGGAAACATTAGGTTAAAATATATCATAAATTATACAAATTGCAAGAAAAAACTTGACAACATAAAAATTGCATATATTTTGCTATTTGAAGGGAGGTGATATAATTATGGCAACAAAAGTTAAAGCTAAAAAAGCACCAGCAAAAAAGAAAAGCACGCCGGTGAAAAAAACACCAGCAAAGAAAAAAGGGTGTGGCTGCAAAAAGTAATAAGAAATTATTACTTCACGACATTGACAGTGAACTTGCTAAAAAATAGGCAGGAGAGATAGTTCTGTTCCCAAAATGGTATTACAATAGGAATGGAAATATCTCTTTTTCCTGATGTGTGTTAATTTATGTATGTTAGCAAGTGAGATTTTAAGGCAGGATTTAATTTAGAAATGGAGTGATGATTCTATTACATTCTCTAATGAATCAGGAATAGCTGGAAAGAAATCTATTCCTGTTAATGCTTCTACTGAGTCTATACTCACTGTATAACTTTCTAATGGGTATTGAGATGATTGATTAGGTAAAACAAATCCAATTCCCTTAAATTCCGGTTTCTTATAGTCCAGTATAACTTTATAAAAATAATTTGGTACCCCTACCTTGTTTTTTCCTATTGTTGATAGACCGGCTTCCAAAATAGGTCCAGTAACAATATATATTTCTTCATTCTCTACTGCCCAATCTCGCACTTGGTCTTCCAACTTTTTCCATATACCTCTATTAAACCCCGGCATCTGAGGACTCATATTACTCATATAAAAAGATTCATACATTGCAGTTTCAGACCATTTCATATCTCCTGCGGGTGCTAAATGACCTCTATCATAGCCGGAGTTCTTGTAATCTGATAGCTCTGCGGAACCTGTTTTTACCATTGGGTCAGAACGAAAATCGTCTGTCCTTTTAGCGATGCCTTTTACTCTTTCGGCTGTTAATTTATAGGCTACCCATTCTGCTTGTTCGTAGGGTTCGTTGTATTTCAAAGTATAAGCAGTGTGTTTTACTATATCGTCTTGTGAGGTATAGGCAGGAAGGTAATTGAATTCAACTTGCGGTTGGTATAAGCGGGATTGGTAAAGCACTATCCCCAAAATTAAAACCGCAACTAATAGCACTAAAATTAGGAATAACCTTTTCATTTTCCTGTTTCTGTTTTTATATCTTGACATAGATATATTTTGTATTATTTTTTCTTCAATTGCCGGGGTGGCGGAATTGGTAGACGCACCAGCTTGAGGGGCTGGCCCCGCTCGCGGGGTAGGGGTTCAAATCCCCTCCCCGGCAGAACTAATTAAATTGTTGTTTTTCTACACTCAGGGCACTTATCTTCAAATTTCTTTGTCAAAAGAGCATCGGTAAAAAAGAATTTTTTACATGTTTTTATAGAACATTTCATTAACAGTAATGGTCCGGTGCGTAGAGGATGTAGAGTAGTTTTACTCCGATCAAAAGCATCTTTTACAACTTTCCCAAAACTTGCATTTAATTTAGAGTTGCTGAAAAGATTACAGAATGAATGTGAACAATACTCAATATGATTACTTCCTCCCACATCATTGCCAGTAAGAGCAACTTCACCTGTTGCCAATAAAAGAAATCCTATTCCTTCTTCCAACGTTTTTACACATAGTTTTTCCCCATCTTTCCAAGGTATATTTAGTAACCGTTCCCTTGCATTTTTGAAATCACCACTATCTACCCAGTCCCAGAATCGACGCCCTTCAGTTGGAGGCTTGACTAAAAAATAGACAAGCCATACATAGTCAAACCCCATCTTTTTAAGTGCAATTGTTTGAGGAATTCCTGTTCCACTATGTAATGGAAGATTTTTATCGCTTATGTCTGGAGTTTTAAAATTTACATATTTAACTTCTACTGCTATAAGAAGGTCGGTTTGAGGCTCTCCATTAACATATAGGCCAGCTATAAGGTCAATTTCACCCAAAGAGCCATTATAATCCGGCAATATAGTAGAAGTAAGAATATTATCTGCCAACCAAATAAATCGTTCAGGAATAGTGGAAATATTACCTATTAGCATTTGTCGTGCAAGTATAGATTTTAATATCTCTTTTACAAAAAGAGGTTCATTCCGTATTTCAAATAAATACTTTTTAGAGTTTTGAGGATTATTGCCCATGATTATTATTTTGTGAGGAGTTCCAATTTTTAGTATCTTGTATTTTCCCATTTTTTATGACTGTAATGATAGGATTAACTCCAAACCAATATGGGATCTCTTTATATGAGCTTACATCCAGTATAATTAAGTCTGCCTCTTTTCCGACTTCTAAACTTCCCACCCTATCTGCAACTCCTATGGCATATGCGGCATTTATAGTCGCGGCGGTTATAGCTTGTGCCGGCGTCATTCCCGACAATACACAGGCAAGTCCAATAATTATGGGAATGCTTAACACGGGCGAAGCTCCTGGGTTAAAATCACTTCCTATGGCAATAGGTATGCCTGCCTGGATTAACTCTTTAACTGGTGGTTTATGCGATAAGAATAGACAAGCTCCGGGTAATAAAACGGCGATACTATTTTTCATTTGTTCAATTCCTTTTTTACTTGGATAAACTATATGGTCTGCTGAAATGGCTCCCACTTCACCCGCCAATTCGCTACCTCCACTTGATGTCAATTCATCAGCATGAATTTTCGGTATAAGTCCAAATTCTTTCCCTCTCATAAGGATTTGTCTTGCCTCTTCTTTGGTAAATACTCCATCTTCACAAAACACATCACAAAATTTGGCATGTTTGCTTGCCTCAGGTATAATTTCATTTAATAGTTCATCCATATATTCTTTTTTACTTTTATCCTGCGGAACACTATGGGCACCTAAAAATGTCGGGATAATAGTAATAGGATGCATTTCAGAAAGCCGCTTTATTACTTTTAGTATTTTTAACTCCTCTTTCAGCGAAAGTCCATATCCTGACTTTATTTCCATAGTAGTTGTGCCATGTGTGATTGCATAATTTAGCCACTTTATAGCATTTTGAAATAACTCATCTTCTGTTGCCTTTCTGGTGCGGTTCACAGTATTTATTATTCCACCACCTGCTTCTGCTATTTCTTTATATGTTTTACCCATTACCCGTAGTTCAAATTCCTCTGCCCTATTACCTGCAAAAACAAGATGCGTATGACAATCAACAAAGCCGGGCATCACTATTTTATTAGTGGCATCTATCTCTTTTTTGGCCCCGATAAATCGGGATTTCCGCTTCGCTTCAACATGTCTCGGTGTACCAATAGCAGAAATTTTACCATCCTTTATGGCTATACTACCGTTATAAATAATCCCAAGCTCTGACATTTGATTACCGCGTCTTAAATAGCCGGGACTTAAAGTAATAAGCTCACGGGCATTTGTAATAACTAAATCATCCATATTATTAGATTACTACTTTTTTTTGGCCAAGTCAAGCTAATTAAATAATCTGCTACTTAAAAACTCAAAGTTCAAGGAAGTAGAAATTAATAAAGGATGACAATTTTTCCTACAGCTACGGGTAGTAGAGAGTTATTGCTTATTACCCGATAGAAATAAATCCCGGGCGAAACTCTTTTTTCTTGTGTCTCTTTGCCATCCCATTTTACGCAAACGGACCCGTCCCGACACGGAACGGGTCGGGAAGATGGGGATAGATTTTTAATCACTCTACCACTTAAATCATAGATAATAATAGTTATATCTTTAATTATCTCTGATTTTAATTGAAAATAAACTCCCGCAGCAGTTGCTGGATTAGGATAAACTCTTATTTCATTGGGTTCGTTAAGTTCATTATATTCGTTTTCATTTATTCCTGTACATCCTTCATACCATTTGCAAGGGATACCATTTACAATAGACCATAGCCGATAATACCCTGCGGCGGTATCCGGCAAATCAATATTTGTGTGCGTCTCATCCCAGTAGTGGCTTAATGGCATATACATTATTTCACCGCCTCCATTGCCTTGCCAATTACCCCCGCCGACTCTTACGAGCGATATAATAGGGTGGTCAGTATTAGCTATATGGCAGTGATTACCACCATCTGCCTCTGAATATTCACGAAAAAGCGTACCTTGTATATTCATAGCAGCAGAAACATGGGTTACGCGGGGATAATTTGTAATCATAGATTGCCATATAGGGCGGTAGCCCAGTCCAACATCATATCTTTCAATAGAATTAAGATACCCACCTGTATTATTTTGTCCACCTATCATAATAATATACGGTTTATCACTTCCAATAAGTGTAGAAGTATGATAATCTCTTGCTACGCTTGGCATACCTTCTGCTTTCCATTTATGGGTTGCCGGGTCATATACTTCCCAATTTGACACATTACCACTTCCATTATTGCCTCCGGTTACCAACACCAGTCCTGAATAAAGTAGCACTGCATTATGTGCATAACGAGCATAATTTAATGGTGTTTCAGCTGTCCACATTCCTGTTACGGGGTCATAGAGTTCGCAACTTGCCAAAGCATTACCTCCATTACCTCTACCTCCAATAACTAACACTTTACCTGATTGTAAGAGAACTGCAGTATGTAGGGACCTTGCAGTGCTTAAACTTGTTGTTGCTGACCAAATTGTTCCACTCCATATTTCACAACTATTAGTTATTGTTCCACCTGTAGTTTCGCCACCTATAACCATAATCCTACCATTTAATAATAATACAGCTGAATGGAACGCTCTTGGGATACTCATTGAATTAATATAGTTCCAAATACCACTGGATGGGGTATACTCCTCACAATTATTAAAATATGTTGTTGCATTTTTACCCCCAGTTACAAGCACCTTACCATTTGTTAATAGTGTAGCCGTATGTTCAGCTCTGGCGGTATTCAAATTCCCTGTAACTGTCCAGCTCTCTATATTTGCATCGTACAACTCACAAGACTTTGTCTCGCCTGTCCAACTTTTGCCTCCAACCACTAATACTTTACCTGATGCCAATAATGTAGCCGTATGTTGACTTCGGGCTATATTCAAATCCCCAGTAAAAGCGACTAAATTTAAGTCATAGTTATACAGTTCGCAAGATTTAATAACGCCGTTCAGATTTTTACCCCCTGTTATAAGTATATTTGTGCTACATATTTGTGTATGAATTATAGGTAAAGGGGTTGCTGTATGTAATGCACGCGGTATAAGTAATGGGGTTCTTGTATCTACTACTCCTTGTGATGGGTCGTAAATTTCGCTGGTTCTGGTCACCTCATAAACTACTGCAGTAGCACCACTATAGGCATAATCATGTCCACTATATGCCAGTACTCTACCGGTATATAAAACTGCGGCTGATAAATGAGACCTTCCACGCGGTACTTCGTGGAACGAGTCTGTCCTTGCCCATGTATTGACATCAGGGTCATAAAGTTCACAGGTTTTCACCGCGGTAAGAGGCAGCACATTATTATCTCCTCCCATTATTAAAGCTTTACCATTTGGAATTAACACTATAGAAGGGGTAGCTCTTGTTCCGAAATTCAAATTTCCTGTATTTGCCCAAATAGCACCATCCCAAATCTCGCCTACTATTCCACCCGAGGCACCACCCGCAATAAGTACTTTATTCCAAGGTGGACGAAGATAGATACCTGCATACGCACTTCTACCTGTATTTAGGTCGCCCGTAATACTCCATCCCCCACTGCTTGGGTCATAGACTTCACAGTCAGTTGGATTATTTCCACCTGCTATAAGTACCGTGCCATCCGGGAGTAAAGTTTCTACTGCACCGCCACCTGCGTATTGAGAACCGCTATGGTCTAAATTAGTTGCTCCTGTTGGAGTTATTGAGCCATCTGACCAATCATATAGAACACAAGCAGTAGAGTTATTATAATTTGTTAAAAGTAATTTACCATCTTTAAGTAATGTACCGCAGGTACGACTTTGCCAAGTCCCAAAAGTACCACCACTAACCCAATTATTTGTATGTGGGTCATATATCCATATACTACCATCACCCGCATTTACGAATAACACATTACCATTCGGGAGAAGTGTACCTAATGTATGGTCACCTCTTGCGGGCATTGTTCCTTGTACCCACATACCGGTAGCAGGTGAAAAGATTTCATAACTATTCACCCCCTGTCCTGCGTAATAGCCCGAGGCATCAAACTCCATCCCGGAGATAGCCATCATCCTGCCATCTGTAAGCATTGCATTTTCGCTTCCTGACCTTTTTGTATTCACATCACCTGTCCTGCTCCATCTACTTTCTACAGGCAACGAGATAAAAATAAATAATATAATATATTTCATAACCTCTCCTATGATATAGATAGTATATATTATACTTTTGTCAACTAAAAACATTGGAGATGGATTTTTTTCTTGACTTCCTTTTTGTAGGATTTAAAATTTCATTATGCAAAAAATGGTCATCATAAATCATGATAAATGCACAGGATGTAGGCAGTGTGAATTAGTTTGTTCAGTCAAGCACACCGGGGCAAGCAATCCCAGTCGCTCAAGAATTAGTGTCGTGAAATGGGAAGGAGAGGGCTTTTATTTACCTATGTTATGTCAGCAATGCCAAGAGCCTGCCTGTATGGCTGTATGTCCAAAGGATGCCATTTCACGGGACGAAAAGCTGGGTAGAGTAGTTGTGGATTATGATTTATGTATAGGGTGCGAAATGTGTGTCGCAGCTTGTCCATTTGGAGGAATGGGGATTGATACCGTAGAGAAAAAAGTAATCAAATGCAACCTATGTGATGGCAAACCTATATGTGTAAGATTTTGCAAATCCGAAGCTTTGGAATATGCAGATGCATCCATTGTAAATCTCAAGAAAAAAAGAGTAGCTGCTGAAAAATTCTCCGACCTGATGCGAAAATTTGTATAGCCATAATAATAAGCATACAAAATAAAAAACCTCCCAAATACGAACGATAAAAAATAATTTTCTTGACAAATAAGAATTTTACAAGTATATCTATTTTATGCAACTTCTTAAAAAAGCAGACCCTGAAATTTATGAAGCAATTAAAAGTGAATTAGGGCGTGAGAGAAGTAATTTAGAACTTATAGCATCTGAAAACTTTCCCTCTATATCTGTTTTACTGGCACAAGGCTCTCTAATGCAAAATAAATATGCAGAAGGGTATCCTCATCGTCGCTATTATGGGGGATGTGAATTTATGGATAGAGTGGAGGAATTGGCAATTGAACGAGCGAAGAAGATTTTTTCCGCCGAACATATAAATGTGCAACCATTATCCGGAGTCCCTGCCAATATGGCGGCATATTTTACACTTGCCAATTTTGGCGACACTATAATGGGACTTGCCTTGCCACACGGTGGACATCTATCACACGGGCATAGTGTAAGTTTTTCAGGCAAATGGTTTAAAGTAGTGCATTATACGGTTGACCAGGACACAGAAGTCATAAATTATACTACTTTAAGAGAACTTGCTCTACAAGAGAAGCCTAAAATCATAGTCTCAGGAGCATCTGCCTATCCTCGGACCCTGTATTTTGATAAATTTAGGGAAATATGTGATGAAGTTGGCGCATATCTTGTAGCTGATATATCTCATATTGCTGGTCTTGTTGCCGCAGGTCTGCACCCCTCGCCTATTCCCTATTCAGATATAGTCACGACTACAACTCACAAAACTTTAAGAGGTCCAAGGTCAGCTATAATTATGTGCAAAGAGAAGTGGGCAAAGGATGTAGATAAATGGGTATTCCCAGGAATCCATGGTGGCCCACATATGCATACTATAGCAGCAAAAGCTGTCTGTTTTAAGGAGGCATTGGAGCCAGAATTTAAGGAATATCAATTACAGGTTATAAAAAATGCTAAATCTATGGAGATGGAGTTAAAGCATCTAAACTACAGACTTGTCGCCAATGGAACTGATAATCATCTTTTACTTGTTGACCTAAGAAGTAAAGGTGTGACCGGTAAAGATGCAGAAGAATCATTAGCTCGTGCAAATATCACTGTAAATCGTAATACAATTCCATACGACCCGCAAAAACCCTTTATTGCCTCAGGAATAAGAATAGGTACACCGGCACTAACTTCTCGCGGAATGAAAGAGCAGGAGATGAAAAAAATATGCACATTGATGGATAAAGTATTGACAAATATTCAATCAGAGCAGATAATCAAAAATGTAAAAGAAGAAGTTAATGAACTTTGCAATGCTTTTCCTTTATATCCAGAATTGGATAACATTGGATAACATAAGTAAAATGTAGACAATCGGAGGTAAAATTAATGCACGAAAAAATAATGGAGGAGAAGTTAGAAAAGATTCCCAAATCTTTAAGGAAAGAAGCATTAGATTATCTGGATTTCCTGATAAACAAGTATCAAAGCAAAAAATCTACTCAGAAGAAATTTAAATTTGACTGGGAAGGTGGATTATCAGATATAAAGATTACTTCTGTTGAATTACAACACAATGCTTTGGAGTGGAGATAATGTTCTTGATAGATACAAACATATTTTTAGAGATACTTTTGAAGCAAGATAAGAAGGAAAAATGTAAAAAGCTTCTATATGAGAATATTGGGAATCTTCATATAACAGATTTTTCTTTGCACTCTATAGGTGTAATTTTATTCAGATACGAAAGAGAAAATATTTTTTAAAAATTTATTAAAGATTTCATACCTAATACTGAACTCCTCACCTTACCACTGGACTTATATAAATGGGTTGTAAGTGTTAGGAAAAGTTTAAAATTAGACTTTGACGATGCCTATCAATACAGTGTAGCTAAATATTATGAATTGAAAATAATTACAATGGATAAAGATTTTAGAAGAGTTAAGGATTTGGAGGTTTTATTAATATAGAACTTCGTCTAATAGCGGATAAAAGTGTTTCTATGTATTCTTAAAAGATGAATTTATTCATTCTATTATCTATTTTTAATAGATTAGATGTAGGTCTATCTTCTGCTTATATTACAAAAATACAATATATCACAGATTATCCTGTAAGTGCTTTCTTTATGAAGCCCATAGTTGAATATGGTTCTACTTGGGGTGGCTTAATGGAAGATTTTTATGTCTCTATTGATTGCAATGATACTGTGCGAAATCTATATGTAGAGATGGGTGGAAATTGTTTAAGGGTTGGACCATTTTATAGACAAAAGATTAAATGGATTGAATTGACCGGGACAGCCGGATTTTTAAGAATAGATATAGCAGGATTAGCCACAGGCAAAGCGATGGGAGTTAGTTATAACGACCAAATAGATGAAGAGCGGAATGGTGGGTTTGTGGGATTAAAGTTAAGGTATGAGCCAATTAATATGCTGCGGCTGACTCCATTTTTATGCTATGGGATGGTTAAGAATGGCAAGTTTTTGGAATATGGGATAGAATTATCTTTTATGCCTTTTATAAATCGTGAGACCTCTGACTTATTAAAAAAATTGGGCTTCTCTACCGGTATTTCGGGTGCACAACTTGGGGCAAAAATGGAAGAGGAAGATGTACCATTTAATCTCGCATTTGGCTACTATCTAATAGGACTGACTTATCAAATGGAACTACCTACCTTGCCTGGCGACAGACAAACACAAAAGCGTAAGCCATCCTACAAAAGTAAGAAATCCAAATAGCTGTAAATAAAGATAAAGATGGGTAGAAAAATAAATGCCCTGTTATTATTACTTCTACTATACGGTTGTGGATGGAATAATCCGTTCAAGGCACCGGAGTTGCCCAGACCGGCTATAGTAAAATTAATATATCCGGATAGTTGTGACACTTTGGGATGGAATCCAGTATCTAATAGAGAGAAATACCGACTACAAATAAGTAAAACCGATACTTTTATTCCCTGCATTATTGACACAACAATACTTGACCCCAATTGCTTTTATTTACTTGCAGACACGGTAAAGTATTTTTGGCGAGTTAAAGTTCAAATTCCAACCTATCATGCGTGGAGTCATTGGTCAAATATATGGTCATTTGAGGTAAAAAAAATTAACCACCCTCCTGATACTCCTTGTAATCCATCACCTATAGATGGAGCTATCAATACTTCAATTAATATTGCGTTAGAATGGAGAAGTGGTGACCCTGATGGAGATACGGTATTTTATTTCCTCTACTTTGGTAAAGACACTTTATTTGCTGCACCTGAAACAATAATAGACCCCAGTGGCATTATACCCGCCCATATTTCATATCCACTGACTACATTAGAATATACTACAAAGTATTATTGGAAGGTTGTGGCGAAAGATATTTGGGATATTATTTCAACAAGTCCTGTGTGGAATTTTACCACGGGCGGACCAAATTTGCCACCCAATATACCAAATCCACCTACCGGGCCCAATACTGGATATATCGATGAGATTTGCACTTTCACAGCTCAAACTACTGATGCTGATGGCGATAGCGTACGCTATAAGTTTAGTTTCGGTGATAGTATGCAATCTGATTGGTCAACTTTTGTTGCTTCGGGAGAATTGGGGAGTGCTTCACACACATATCGTAAGCTGGGTACTTTTTATATTAAAGCCAAAGCCCAAGATATACATTTCCAAGAATCCGAGTGGTCAGATTCTATGGGCTTATCTATAAAAGTAGGACGGGGAGCTATTTGGGTAGCAGATAATAGTGGTAATAAGGTCGTAAAATTAGGCAGCGGTGGCTCTATACTTGCTCAATTTGATGACCAGGGCATACCCCCATGGCACCACGGGACATTTAAACAACCACTTACTCTGAGAGTTGACCCTATAGATGGATGTTGCTGGATAGTTTGCACTTATAACCAAGGGATATTTAAGCTCGCACCCAACTGTTCTCTGCTGGTTTGGTCTATTGCACCGGAGAATGTGTATTGGAATCCATCTACGCCGTGCATAGATAAGAATCACGATTGCTGGGTATCACTTGCATGGCATAATCAGGGAGAAGATAGCAAGATAGTAAAATATGATAGATGGACAATGATGCGACTTGACAGTATAATAGATAATCTCGGTAATATTACCTACCCAATTGCTATAGAATTAGATGTTGATAGTAATTGGCTATGGGTAGTTGAAATGAACCCTGGTAGTGGATATGTATCAAAATTTGATGTCCTTACTCATGAGCGGTTATTTCAGTTGCCCGGATTTAGCGCATTCTGGGCTGAGGTGGACCCTATTACCCACTATTGTTGGGTTGCAGATTTGCAAAATAATCAGGTAGCCAAGATATCGCCAAGTGGAGAGATTAGAAGGTTTGGTGGCTTTGTAAATCCTATATGTCTATCTATTAATCCAAATACACAGGAAGTATGGGTGGCAAATAGAGGCGACGAATCCGGTAACGACAGCCGGGTGGTAAAACTATCAGGAGACGGAAGTGAATTGTGTTCTGTAACTGGTCTTAAGTTCGCAATGGCGGTAGAAGTGGACCCAAATGATGGCACCTGCTGGATAGCAGATGCGGGAAATAATAGAATAGTTAAAGTATCGACCGCAGGTAATATATTATTTGAGGTCAAGGGCTTTGTTACGCCAGCGGGCTTATCATTAAATCCCAATGCAGACCCTTAAAAAATGAAAAATCAAATATACAAATATACAAACGAAGTGCAGGGCGGCATTAACCCTGCAAATGTCAAAAAGGGAAATTTCTCTTGACATCCTTTTTAGAAAAGATAAACTATTACTTAAAAAGGGGGTAAAATGAAGAGTAATAAAAATATATGCCGGGAAATCAGAAATCAGAAGTCGGAAGTCAGAAGTCAGAAGTCTTTTCTGTCCTTAAAGGTTGTGGGTTTAGTCATTATTTCCATATTAGTAGGTTGCAATAATCCATTTGTCCCTCCCAAACCTCCAATTCCTGATGCCCCAATACTACTTAGGCCTGATGATAAAGCTTCTTTTTTGCCCGATAGAGAAGTGACTTTTTCGTGGATGCCAACATTAGAGAATATATTGGATACCAAAGGTTATCAATTGCAGATAAGTAATAACAAGAGCTTCTCTACTTGTGTTATTAATCTCACAACAGCCAGTCGTACATATAAGCATAGTTTCACAAATATGGGTGAATATTATTGGAGAGTTAAATTACAAGTTAAAACCTTTAACCAATGGAGTAATTGGTCTTTGGTGCGGTCATTCAAAATAGGATTAGAATCTAATTCACCCCCTGTTACGCCACATACTCCATCCCCCGCAGATAATGCCACGGATGTATCACCCATCCTGACATTAGGATGGCAGA
>JACQXS010000063.1 GCA_016208615.1 Candidatus Stahliibacteriota bacterium
AAGGCATATGAGCCAGAGGCTCATCCCGAAAGCTTTCGGGAAAAGCCCATTCTACCCGGGCGAGTTAAGAATCTAAAAGTTCATAAAAGAAGTAGTAAGTAATAAGAATTAAGCATAGAGAGAAGCGGTCTAAAATTTAGGGTAGAATTGGGTCGGGGGTCCCAATAAGAACAGGTTCCTGATATTATCGGGACTACTACCCAGGGTGCCTACAATTCAATCAAAATTTCAATCTCTTTGGGGTTATCTGTTTCAGTCTTCAAGGTATCTATTACAGCGAGGTTGATATTTTTAATCACCTTTTGCACAAATGGATTAAGTGGAACCTCTTTGCCATTTATCTTAAGTTGCACGGCTTTCGGGTGTTCTATTTTTTTATCCATAATTCTCTCCATAAAATTGACAATTGGCACAATATCATTGTGTTTGAATTGTTTTATATCCAATGCTGTCTCAAAATCACTCACTACGGCTAATAAGTCATTTTTTGGGCAACAAAGGTCGCGTGATATACGAGAAGCCAATACCTCTATCTTATTCACATTATTAGCACTCTTAAAGCCCTCAACTAACACAATATCCATATTATTAAATAAATTATCTATAATTTGTGTAAGCTGAGGATAAACCTCGCCGCCATAACCACCACCGGAGCGGGGCAAGCAGGACAAGTCAGCACTACTTATCATTCCTATCTTTTTTTTGGCTATCAAAGCTATCCCATCTGCACCTGCCTCCGTAAAAGTCCACGAATCCTTACCCTTCTTATCTAATTCAAATCCATTTGGACAATGCTTGATAACACCCACTGATATGCCTCTATGTTTAAGTTCAGCTATTAGCTTTGTAATAAGTGTTGTTTTACCTGTTTTTGCTTTCCCGACTATTGAGAACACTATTGGCATTTTAAGGGCAGTGGGGACACCCCCCCGCCCTTAAAAACCCTACTCCCCCGAGAGGATACCCCTCTAATAACCGGCGGATAGCTCTAATTCTAAAATGAACTATCCGCCGGCTAATCACTTCATCAACTAAACCAGTGCCTAAAAGAACTTGTAATCGCAGATTAAACTGATAGAGCTTATTATTTTCGTAACTGTCTCCTCAAAACCTTCTCCTATTGCATTATATTCCATTCCTAATGTCATTTCAGGGCTAACCTTGTATCCAAGACTCGCAAAACGGGTCATCTTTACTACGACACTACTATCTATATCGGCGTAAAAGCCCATATCCGTGCCGAAGCCACCCTTAATAATATATGATTTAGCTAAAGTTACTTCTCCATCCACAAATCCACCGTATCCGGTCGCATTGCATACTTTGAGGGTGCTATCTTCTGTTGGTATAGCATATTTAGCTCCCAATCCGCCAATGGCTCTGGCAAATCCAATATTCTGTCCATAATATCCGTCAAGCGTGAAAGCAACGGGTGCAAATGCTATTTTGGTAATCAATGCTGCTCCATACGCTGTGGCACTTACATCTTTATAGTCCTCTCCAACTTCATCTTCATTAGCTGCAGTAGAGTTGTATATGCCGCTAACTTCCAAGCCGAGGGGTCCCATTTTTTGTCCCAACGCAACCTGTACCTGAGGCATCGCCGCATGCTGCTTAATCGTTGAAACATCCCAAACGCTTGGTGAACACAATGCTAACTTAAGACTTCCCTTAGCCACAGGAAGCGAATACATAAACATAGGTATTCTACCTGCCCATGCCTTACCATAGCCAATTAAAACAGGCGACAGTGGTGAAAATGTCCTTCCCCAAACAAGGTTAAAAATGCTTTCTATCTTACCTGCAAGAATTTGACCTTTGGACAAGTCAGCTATCCCATATATTTGTTCGAAAACATAAGATGTAGGTCTAAGTTCCACATACGCCCTGTTCTTACCGTCAACTAAACCTGTAAAACATATCCGTGATAGGGGAGATACTTCGGTGACCATATCCGTTACATCATACTTTAGTGTATCAATGTCCGGTTTTCTTGTATCTGTCCTCGTCCCAAGAAGTGAGAATACTTTACCCTCTATCTTGAAGCTCGTCTCTCCGTATGAGGTACAGGTCAGAAGAATTATCCCTATTATTGCTGCTGCTATCCTTTTCATTTTTCCTCCATTACTCAAAATTTATCTTTCCGCTCTACTTAAATAAAAATAGAGCGCCCTTCCTTTCTCTTTTTTGCTGCTTTCACCCCGGCATACACACCTCCTTTTTTTCAATTAAATATCCTTTTAATTAGCAATGTCAAGAAAATTTTTGTATCCGTTTTTCGTGTGCATAGATATTCATTCTTTCACCGCGTGCAAACCCTATAAGAGTAATGCCTATCTTTTCTGCAATTCCTATTGCCATATCAGTAGGTGCTGATATGCTAACTAATATAGGGATGCTTGCTTTTGCAATTTTAAGTATTATTTCGGACGATATTCTGCCCGAGGTTATAAGTAACTTATCTTTCAATAGTATTTGCCGTAAAAAGGCATCACCTATCACTTTATCTACTGCATTATGCCGCCCTATATCTTCGTGAAATAGTAAAATCTCTGTCCCGTCTGAAAGTGCGGCACTATGTACTCCGCCTGTAGTTTTATAAAGCTCTGATTTTAACTGAAATTTATGGACTATATTCAATATTTCAGCTCCTGAGATGCTAATTTTAGAATCTATTGCCTTAAACCCCAATAGTTCTAAATTATTGAACATAACTCCCTTGCCGCAGCCCGAAGTTATCACTCTATTTTTTGCTCCCCATTTTTCTAAATCTTTTTGCTCTTTTGTCTGCACTTCACAAGTATTACCCCTAACACTGATAGACTTAATTTCATTTCTACCCTCAATAACTCCTTCAGATACTAAAAACCCAATACTCAATGCTTCTATGTTGTCAGGTATGCAGAGCAGGGAGATAATTTTTATATTATTTAATACTATGTTTAAGGGTTGCTCTATAATAACTCTATCTTGCACAATTTCTATTTTATCTTGCTTAAACTTACTTATAGTCACTTCTTTAGTATTCATAATAGCTTAAACTTTCGCTTTCTCTTTTAAGATGGATGTCTGAAGACCTCCGTTACTTTTGGGCTTATGGGATAAAAAGGTTTGAGTTCCTACTTTCATCGCCCCTATGACAGTAGCGTATGCAAGTGATATTTCAGTATGAGCCGAGAACCCACAATTAACACAAGAGACGATGCCGCGGTTCTTGACATAACAACCTTGTGTAATCTTACCATCCGGCTCTACACTGGCAATCATAAAAGGATGGCAGGTCCACGAATTTTTCTTTAACGCCTTCAAACAAGCTTCTGAATTAGCTATGGGCAACCCTTTTCTTTTTAGCTGAATGAGATTATCCAAAACCTTTTCCCGTTTATCCCATTCCAAGAATAATTTATCAGTCCCGCCATTATATGGATAATGAAATTGGATGGTTATTCCCTTCACTTTATTAGCTATGAATTCTACAATACTCGGTATTTCTTCATAATTTAAGCTGTTAATAGTAATGTGGGCATATATTTTAAGATGTGTAGAAGTAGAAACATTGGCTATAATTTGGTCAAAACTCTCACCCCTAATCTGATTGTGTGTCTCTTCCAGTCCATCTATACTTACCCAAATAATGTCAGCCTCTACATCTATGGGAAATGTGCCATTAGTAGTTACGCCTACACTGAAAAAAAGTTTCTTGGCTTCGGTAACTATATCTTTGAGACTATACTCGCCATCCTTCCACAAAAATGGCTCCCCTCCCTCTATAATTAAAATTCTAACTCCTTGTTCATATAATTCATTCATACATTGTTTTGCACCTAAAAAAGATAAACTTTTATCTCTATTTTGCCAAAATGGACAATGTTCGCATTTGAGGTTACAATTATGAGTTAGCTTAAGACCCGCCAATATGGGCTTTTTTATGCCCAGCACTCTGCTACGCAGGTAATAACCTAACATATACCTATACCATTCAAAAGCAATCATTTTTTAACTATACTGTAATTTAATGCTTATCCCCCTTCTTCAGTAGTCTCAAGTATTATTGACAATACTCGTTATGTGTCAATATTTTCAAATAGTGAATTCTGAATGCAGTTCCTTTCTTTCGGCAACTTAAAATATTTTTCAAATCCTTCTAAATCAATTCTCTCGTTTTTCCTGTTTTCTTCAAATACTTTTTTGACATCTGTATAAAATAAAAACTTCCAATTGTTCTTTATTATGCTTTCACTTAATATAGGCTCTTTCATTTTTCTGAAAAGTAGTTTCTCTCTTTCTTCAGGAATAACAATTAGTCTTTTTATATGCCTATCTTGCGGAATATTTGAACCTCTAACTATAGCTTCTGTTATTGCAGTTGTATGCTCTACTTCAAACTCATACCTTGGTCTCCCTCCATCATGCCAAATTACATCAATTTGTCTTACTCTATCTACATTCAGGCTCGAAATATATCTCCATACAGGAGACTTATTTGTGAGAAAAGAGGATAATCTTTTATGATTATACACTTGCCCCTGTTCTCTTTGACCTATCCAAACATCAAGTCTTGCCTTTTTACCAAGTAATGCCAAATAGTATATCATCTCTGAGTGCTGGGATTCTCTTGCTTTAACTTGTGGCTTTAATATCCAGTTACCATCTTTTGTTTGTGTTGCATATTCTTGAAGAACCTCTTTAATGTCTTGCGTTTCAGGGGTCAAGGCATTGGGGAATTCTATAAAAATTGCCTGAATAATGTCATCAAATGAAACCTTTACATTATGTTCTAAAATTTCAATTACTTTTCTCTCAACCCTATCACTTAATGTCGGTTGAGTGAAATGCGATATATCAACTCCCTTTAACCACCATTTTTTACCTATTGTTTTGCCTTGCTCGTCTTTAATTGGGATTAATTCAAATTCTTTTCCTATATGTTCTTTTAGAATGTCTTCAATATTCTTTGCCCCTACTGGAACGAGTCGCCCGCCTTGCAGGTCAGCCATAATACCATTAAGGATGTGCTGATAGATTGTTGGCTCCCCTCTGTTTCCTATTATTCTTTGGGCATCATCAATGACCTCCAATTCGTATGTGTTAAGGTCAATTGCCTTTTCTGTTTCTAACGCCGCTTTCTTTGGTTTTCTGAATCTGATATAATAATCACCAACCGCAGAACCGTATGGCTGTAGCAATCCTTTGGCAGAAGGTCTTGCCGGTGGCTGATAAATTATTTTCTCTAACTCAAAACCTACCATAACAACTGCTTTAATAATAGAATTCCAGACCTTGATGTCTGTGCTATGGAATGTAACAGTCATATATTTCCCAGGTTTTAATACCTGATAAATCTCCTTGAAAGAAGCTCGTAGCATTTTATGATAATACTCAAAGTCCTTATCTTGGTTTTTGTTTATTGTAATTTCATCATTATAATTCAAGTCCATTTTTAGCCACGATGCCCATAAAGTGCTGAGCTCAAAATACTGGATAGCCCCACCGTATGGCGGGTCAGTGAAAACATAATCTACAGAATTCTTTGGTATTATTTGGGTCAATTCCAAAGCATTATGAGTTTTTAGGAATATATTTGCACCATCATTCAAATCATTAAACTTCTTGGCTTCTTTGTAATATTCTATTTGATTGTTTGAATCTGTTTTACCATTGATTATTTTTTCAATCCTGTTGCAAAAACCATTCCACGCATTTACTTCAAAGCGTATAGGAGGAACCCAGTACCTATGAATCGCCCAACCTCCTAATTCTATTTTCGTGCTTCCAGACCTCAATTCTAATGGAACTAATCGGCTTACACCCCCTAAATTGGAAGTAAAAGCAAACCTCAAGATATCTTTGGTTTTAGTATCTACAACCTTCTCTATGTGATACATTAACTCGGATAATATTATCAAGTTTCTTTTTGTGAATAAAGAATCTATAGTTTGAAATCTGTTATCGTGAGTTCCTTCCTTAAATTTTTCTCCATTGTATGAAAGTTTATTTTTGGGATACCACCTTTTTATAACTAATCTCTCAACTTCTTTTAATTTCTTGAAATCAGTATTTGAGGGCTTCCTTTTGTAAATCTTGTTATCACCGATACATTTAAACCAAACCTCATACAAAGTTTCGTTTTCCTCTTTATCCTTATAGATACAATGAGAAATAATAGCTGGCTTATTTTTTTCAGAGGTTCCATACAGCTTTTCAACAAGAGGCATAATCTCTTTTTTGATTTCCCCAAAAGCGTTTTTTATTTTATTGATATCAACAGGTATAGCAGTCATTCTTGTTATAAAAGTAGCAACAGGGTTTAAATCAATTCCAATTCCTTTTCTCCCCAATTTTATAGCTTCAACAGCGGCAACTCCTGAGCCAACATACGGGTCTAAAACAATATCTCCTTCTTTAGTATAATGTTGAATATACTCTGCAACTACATTATGCGGCTTCCTTGCCCAATACTTATGTGTTAAATACATTGGGGTATGTGCTTTGACAATTAAGGCATAATCAATATAGCTAATCTTGAATTTACTCATTTAATTTTTACTATCTACTTCTTTGTCATTGTCAATCCTCTACTTTGCTGAACAAGGAAGATAAGCAGTTGTACTTTAATTACAAAGGGCAATTTATGGATTACGCAGATCAATAGGTTTATTTTTTCTTTGGCTTTGGCTCTTCTTCTCCTATTTCGTCCTTTGTATCCTTTCCAACTTTTCTAAACTCTTTAATCCCTTGTCCCAATGACCTTGCTATCTGCGGTATCTTATTTGCACCAAAGATAAGTAACACAATAACAAGAATTACAAGCAACTCTGGCATTCCTATTCTACCCATATTCCCCCCTCCTTTAATAAACCTTTGCTTATTGAAAAACTTCTTTAAATATCTGTAATAATCTTTGTTCAAGATTGTCATTGAAATTTTGATAAGGGATATTCAGATGTCTCACCACATCAGCAAATCTCCTAAATCCATTTTCACTTCTTAACTCAACCCATTCAATATTGTTCTCGTCTAATTGCCGTTTGTTTAGGTCGGAAAGTTTGTCTGCTATAAAAACCTTGCTGTCTCGGGCTATAACTGCATCAGCACTTTCAGGATTTCCTTTGCCCATTAGTTTTACTTCACAACGAAACCTTTCGCGTGTGGTATTGCCTAAGAGATAGAAATCAACCTCCCGCATTGAGACAGGCAATTGGCTTTGGTCATAATGCCTTTCTGGAACGCTAAATAATTTGCAAAGTGTCAGCATTAGTGGTTTTTCAACCTGTTTACCGGCTGTGCTCCAGAGCCCACCTATTAGAGCAGCTCGTTTTACAGCGAGTGTATTAATAACGATTAAACTCTCATTTATATTCAAATCTACGCTAACTCCTCTGAATTTGATGGTAAGAGTAATATCTAAATCATCTCCACTTTCAACGAGACTGTTAATAGATTGATATAAAGAATCATAATGTTCAAGAGAAGCATCGATAACCACTTTTTTGATAGCAGAGTTATACATATTAGAAATCGTTTTCTTATTTAGTCCTGAATTTATTGCTACATCTTCTGGTGATAAATTAGAATTCAATAATTCTTTCCTATACCAATCAACAGTAACATTTTGGTTCTTTAGTTTAGATTCAATGACTCTCTTAAAGAAATCAATTACATATTGCAGAAATTCTGCATCTATCAATGTAACAATCTCTATACGGTAATCTTGGCCCTTAATAAGTTTTTGAATGATATTTTTAGTAATAGAATTGGTAAGTGTCATATTAAATTATTTTCTTAAATTGCTCTAATGTAAAGAACTTCGGCTCTTTATCAGAGAATATAGTTTTATTACTTAAATCGTTCCTTATTAATTCAAAATATTTCTCATCCTGCTCTGTCAAGAAAAATAATCTCTCTAATTTTCTTGCCGCTTTTCCTAAAGTCCCACTGCCAGCAAATGGGTCAAAAACTAAATCTCCCTTAAAGGAATAAAATTTAATCACTCTATTACATAATTCTAATGGGAAAACGGCTGTATGTACCTTATTAAAAGTTGGGTCAATCTTCCATACATTTGAGGTCTCATATTCTTCCATCACTTTACTTTTCTTAACTACCTCCCAGTCATACTGCCTAATATTCCAATCAATAAGTTTTTCTGTTTTTTTGCGATAAACCATCAAATACTCAGTAACAGGATTAGATTTATATCCAAGTGGTTTGCGATGTTGTAGAAATCCAGCATTACGATTTTTTACGCTTGTTTCTGGTTTTAACCAGATAATATCATCTATAAACTCCCATCCCATATTAACCAAAAAAGCATGAATATCAAAAGGAATAGGATAACGCTTACTAGAATGTTGCCGACTTACTCTCGGAATAATAATTGGCGATGTATTTAAGACGAAAAACCTACCCTCTTTTGTTACTCTATAAACCTCTCTAAAAACCTTATCTAAAAATTGTAAGTATTCTTGATAACTTTGATAGATAGAGTAATCCCTTGCATTGTAATAAGGTGGCGAAGTAAAGGTTAAATGAATTGATTCATCTGGCACAATTTTTAAGACATCTCTTACATCGCCATTAACAACAACATTTTTTAAAAACTCATATGTTTTGGTATGTGGTTGCCCTGTTTTATTTGTGCTTTGCGTAAAAAATTCTTTCCGGATAACAGTTTGAACCATCTCATTGGGATGTTTATATAATTGTTTCAAGGAATTCTCAACCACTTTATCATTTTTGAATACAAGCAACCCCCGAATTGCCTGCAAAACAATTTTGGGGTCCAAATCATTTAACATTTCAATAAGTATTGATTTATTTTGCGGATGTCTCATTCTGCCAATAGAAGAAACAGCTTCCCTCCTGACCATAGAATCCGTATCTTGTCTTGCAATTTTAGACAAAATCTGAATATATTTTATATCTTCCAATTTCCCAATATTTTTTACTGCCCCTAATCTTATCTGATGACTTTCATGATTCAATAAAGGAATCAACAAATTTCCATCAAAGTCTTTTGGTAAATACCCTAATTTTTCAAGGAGTGATGCCAGAGTCCCACTATCTGTGAATTCACTGATAGCTTTTAATAATGCTCCATTGCCTTTAATTTTTAGTTCGTTTATATATTCTTTAGTTAGCATTTATTCTCTACTACTGCTACTTTGCGGTTCCGTCTTATAGTGAGCATAGAAATCAATATACTTATTTCATACAACACTAATAAAGGACCTGCTACTATTGTTTGCGAAAACACATCCGGCCCGGGAGTAACTATAGCCGCTACTATAAATATAATTAAAACCGCATACTTTTGGTTACGCATCAAGAGTTTTGGGTGTAATATACCCAGTTTAGTTAAGAAGAAAATAACTATGGGCAGTTGGAACACTAATCCAAAACTTAATATAAAATTACCTACAAACGAAACATACCTATCAACCGAAAGAAAAGGCTGCACATAAGATGTACCACAGCTTAAGAAAAACTTTATCGCAATAGGTACCATAATAAAATAGGCAAACACTGCTCCTGCGGTAAAAAGTAACACAGAAAATATAATAAGCAAGAAAATATATTTACGCTCAGTCTCACGCAGCCCTGACTCCACAAAACGCCAAATCTGATAAAATATGACCGGAAGTCCTAAGTAAATGCCGCCGAATAGTGCAATTTTAAGCCTAACAACAAATGCCTCTGTCGGAGAAAAGAAGAATAACTTGGCAGAATGGGTGCTTAAATAGTCCAATATTCGCGTCGTTTGAGTATAAACCCAGCACATCCCTATAATTACAGCTACTATAGATACAATCAGTCTATAGCGTAACTCAGATAAGTGTTCAATAAATCCCATTTCCCTGTCCTGTCTGGTCATGATTTTTTATCGTGCGTTGTCTTAGAAGAGGGTACTTCTCTTGTTGATTCCTCGTCCATTGTATCTTTAAGATTATTAAATTCTTGCTTCAACTTAAATATACCTCTACCTATAGACCTTGCGATTTCAGGTAATTTCTTGGGCCCAAAGACTAATAAGGCAATGATTAAAATAACTACTAATTCTGATGTCCCTATGTTATTCATTATATCCTTCCTCTTACAAATTCCCACATAATTTTAGCTCTTTTCAGTCCCTTATTCTTTGGCCAATCCATCTCATCCTTTTTGCAAGTAATACCCTCTGTTAAACTTGTTGGGTTCGTTAAGTTTGTTAAGTCTGAGTATATATTTTTTTCTATTCTTTGTGCTATCTTTGGCTCTATTAGACCATATTTTTCCTTAATTCTATTTAGTCGAAGGCACGCCTCGTAAGTAGTAGTAGCTATTTCATCTTTATTCATCCACTTTGTCTCATAATTAAGCATATCCTTCCAACTTGGCATAAGCATTGATTTGCGGTGGTCTTCTAATGTTTTGCAAAATAACTTATACCAGTATTGTTCAGGGGATTCAAAAATCTTGCCCCCCGGGTCAAGAAAAGGGGATAATGGAGCTATAAAAGGATGCAGTCTTTTACTCTTACCATATATTTTTAAGAGATATTCACAATATTCAACAGTCCCCATAACTGACTTAGGTGTCTGTTTTGGTAATCCTACCATAAAGAACACATCTATTCTTTTTACTCCCAATTCTAATGCCGTCTCTATACCGGTCTCCAATTCTGTATTTGAATAATTCTTCCCAAATACCTGTCGAACTTCTTCATTATGCGATTCTGGTGATATTTGTAGATTTAGATTAGGAGACACTCGCAACATAGAGGTAATAGCTTCCCTTAACCATGGGGCAAATATTTCAAAAGCCAAATGATTATTTATGCTTTTATGATTAAATGCATCCACAAAGCGACCCAAATATCCGTTTCCATCCCGCCGGAGCGGTCCCGCTGGGTCGGGATTTCCGCTTCGCTCCAAGATTTCCGCTTCGCTACAACATTCTTGAACATCTCCCAACACCATAATAGGAGCGTCAGAAAAGGTAGATATATTTTGTATATCCTTTGCCAAAAGTTCCGGACTCCTAAACGCTGGCCTTTTCCGCCCCAGTCTCCTAAAACTACTTGCCGACCCCCCACAAACTGCACAATCCCTCACGCATCCCCTCATTGGTAATACGGCAGTGATAGGATATTTAAGCCAATTCTTAAATGGCAAATGACCTACCAAATCCCAATTATTTAAGACACACTTTATCACTGTGCGGTAATCAAAAATAAGATGGTCCAAGGTATCAGGAATGTATGTGAGTTCATTTATATGTATGGCGGGGACACCTTCTTCCGATAGGAATCCCGATGATTCCATCGGAATCTTTCGGGACCCGCCAACCCCTACCTCCGACAAATCGGAGGGAAAAACAGAACTTTTTGCACGGGCAGAAACAACTCCTCTTGCTCGCACTTGCTCGCAAGAATCTTTCCAAGTAAGGTTTGGTACTTCGTATAGTGAGCCACCTGACTTGATAGCTTTAATCAAAAGCATTAATGGCTCCTCCGTAGAATCACCCCTTACAACATAATCAACCTGAGGATATGATATAAGTTCCTTGTGATAATACGAAGCCGATAGGCCGCCAAAAATCACAGGTATATTGGGATGATACTTTTTAACTATACTTGCCAATTCCAAACTTCCCTGCGTATGAGCTAACCAATGCAAATCTATCCCAAAGCAAAGTGGTTCTAATGAACTAATATATTTTTCTACATTGAAGTGCTTACTTCTTAACATCTTAACGGCAATATTAATAATCCGCACCGATAGTCCTTCTTGCATTAGCTTACCCGCAAGTGTCATAAAGCCAATGGGATACATATCAAAAATAGGAGTTGAAGGAATAGCATCACTAATAGGACCATAAATTATTTCTCTTTTCCTAAAATCATATATTGATGGTGCGTGTAAGAGAATTAAATCTACTTTAGACATTAGACTATAGACAACAGATATTAGACCATAGACAATAAAAACTATTTATGAATTTCTATCTATCACATAATCAGCCAGCGACAACAAGGCGGTTTTGAACTCCGAATCCTTTAATGCGGTTAAACTATTTTGGGCTTTTACTACATACTCGCTTGCTATTCCGACAGAATATTCAATTGCCTTATACTTATCAAATATCGGTCTGAGTAGCTCAATATTTTGTGTTTGGAAGCCTAATTTTAGTTCGTTTTGCTCAGAGAGAGTAGAATTCCTAAACGCATAAATCAAAGGCAGGGTCATCTTTTGCTCCTTCAAATCACTACCCGTATATTTACCTAAGTTATTAGCAGTGCCACATACATCAAGTAGGTCATCAGTTATTTGGAACGCTATCCCTAAATAAGTGCCATAATCTGTAAGTGATTTCAGCCGGAGGCTGATGAGCCTCTGGCTCACAAGGTAAGAATTACTCGCTTCTCCTACTAACGCACCTATTTTGCAGCAAGCCGAAAATAGAGATGCTGTCTTATTTCGTATAATATCCAGATACTCTGATTCAGATAAATTCATATTCCCGTTTGAAAGGCGTTCGGTTAGTTCGCCTTGTATCATCTGTGTAGCAGTATGAGCTATTGTAGTCAGAGCTTCCATATTGCCATTAGCTACAAATAGAGATATAGACTTGGAATACAGGTGGTCACCCATAAGTACTGATAATCCGCTCCCATGTTTTGCGTTTAATGTGCTTACCCCTCTCCGGAGAGTGCCGTCATCAACTATATCATCGTGAATAAGAGTTGCTATATGCAATAGTTCAATTCCAACCGCCAAATTGACAGGGATTGAGGTGCACCTCAGGGGTTGGGGATTAGGGGTTGGTAAATTCTGTAAAGTCTTATATGAAATCAATAACAAGGCAGGTCGCAACCTTTTTCCACTATCCAATAGCTCTAAAATATCTGAGGCAAACGGAAAATCGCTTGAAGTTTCTCGGGCTAATGCAGTTTCTACTAATTGTAATTCATCAGCTATTACTTCATA
>JACQXS010000081.1 GCA_016208615.1 Candidatus Stahliibacteriota bacterium
GGGGTACTCCAATGGGTCTAAAATATCCCAATTAACTTGGGAAAGGAGGGTAATTAGTTAAATGGTGATTGGTTAAATTTAACTATTTAACCCTTAATGATGGCAAGTTTTAAGTTAGAAATAGTAACAGCAGAGCGGCTGGTGCTTTCTGAAGAGGTTAATTTGTTAGTAGCTCCGGGAGTAGAGGGTCAATTAGGCATTTTGCCACATCATGCTCCTTTGATGACTATGCTTGAGCCCGGTGAACTAATGATTCGCAAGGGAGAAGAAGAAATATATTGGGCAATCGGCGGTGGTTTCATTGAAGTCCGGCTTGATAAAGTAATAGTTTTAGCCGATGCTTGTGAACAGGCGACTGAAATTGATGTTGAGCGTGCCGAAGCGGCAAAGAAGCGTGCCGAAACAATAATAAAAACGCAAGCCCCTAATGTGGATATGGCAGTTGCAGAAGCAAGTTTGCGACGCGCACTGGTTAGGTTAAAAGTTGCCGACCGAAGAAGACATAAATATAATAAACCCACTTAAAATGGTTAAATGGTTGAATAATTAAATAGTTGACAGGAAGAGAAAAATGAGTAGAATTAAGTTAAGGCAAAGGAGGTGAACTAATGAGACAAGTAATTATTTATCCGGGCGAAGATAGTTACTGGGTAGCAGAATGTCCCAGTTTGCCCGGTTGTATTAGTCAAGGAAAAACAAAAGAAGAGGCAATTACTAACATTAAAGAGGCAATTCAAGGTTATATTGCGGCATTGGAAGAAGATTATCTCCCAGTCCAAGAAGAACACTTTGAAGCACTTTTAGTAGCAGTATGAGTAAATTACCAAGAATTTCAGGCAGAGAATGTGTCAAAGCATTAGAAGAGAGAGGTTTTTATTTTAAACGCCAGGAAGGTAGTCATATTATTATGCGACAAAATAATCCTTTTAGACAAGTAGTTGTGCCTGACCATAAAGAATTAGACAGAGGAACGCTGCGGGCAATTATACGGCAATCAGGTATTAGTTTAGATGAATTTATAAAATTGTTATAGAGAGAAAAAAGATGGAAGAAAAGATAAGAGGCAGTGTTCTTGTAGTAGGTGGTGGGATAGCCGGGATACAGGCGGCACTGGATTTAGCGGACTCGGGATTTAAGGTTTATTTGGCGGAAAAGGGACCCAGTATTGGTGGTGTGATGGCACAACTGGATAAAACATTCCCGACTAATGATTGTGCGATGTGTATTTTGGCACCCAAATTAGTAAGCACGGGTAGGCATCCCAATATTAAACTCATTACAAATGCTGAAATTGAAGAACTAACCGGTAAAGCGGGTAATTTTACAGTCTCAGTAAAAAAGAACCCAAGATATGTTGATGAATCTAAATGCACCGGCTGTGGTCTATGTGTAGAAAATTGTCCCGTCAGAAAAGCTATCTATCCCGTAGAGAAGGTAGAGGTAAAACTTGGCCCCCAAGATTTGGAGCGGATGAAAAAAATAATCACCGAATACAAAAATAAAGAAGGTGCATTATTACCAGCATTACACGATATAAATATCGGTTATTCTTATTTACCCGAAAATATCTTGAGATATATTTCAGAGGAGCTCGATTTACCTTTAAGTTTAGTCTATCAAATAGCCACTTTCTATAATGCATTTAGCTTGAAGCCCAAAGGCAAGTACACCATTAATGTTTGTATGGGAACTGCCTGTTATGTAAAAGGTGGGAATAGAATAGTTGAATCTTTTGAGCGAGCATTGGGTATAAAAGTGGGAAATACGACAGAAGATTTAATGTTTGGGCTTGAAACTATATCTTGTTTTGGGTGCTGTGGTCAGGCGCCGGTTGTAGTAGTAAATGAAGATTTATATGGTCATTTTCGTGCAACTAAAGTTCCGCAGCTAATTAAAAGCTATTCGGAGACCCCGAAGAAAGCGGGGATGGAGGTAGGGAATGCCGAAGTTAAAGGTTGAAGATTTAGAAAAGATAAGCGAAAAGGTGAAAAGGACAATGCTGCTCCGTGAAGGAACAGGACGCGCCAAAATTATAGTCCATATGGGAACTTGTGGCATAGCAGCCGGGGCTCGTAATATTATGACTGCTTTGCTGAAAGAGATTGAGGATAAAGATATAAAAGATGTTATTTTGACTACTTCAAGTTGTGCCGGGCTATGTAGCCGTGAACCTATGATAACAGTAGAAGTTCAGGGTCAACCACCTGTAAAATATGTAGATTTAACTCCTGAAAAGGTAAGAGAAATTTTTGCTAAGCATGTTCTATTGGGAGAGATTGTCAAGGAATATGCATTAGCATTTGGAAGCGAAAGAGTAGCGTAATCAATTAAGATGGCGTATAGGACTAATTTGATGTTGTGCACCTGCACAATGTGTGTCTCGGTTGGGGCATTAAAAATAAAAAGGAAGATTGAAGAGGAAATAAAGAGGCACAATTTAGAAGACGAGATTCAAATTATTCCTGTTGGAAGTAGTTGGCTTTGCACAAGAGGACCAACATTAATTGTCCAGCCCGATGATGTAGTTTATCAATTCTTAAAAGAAGACGATATTCCTCATCTTGTTGAAGAACATCTATTAAAAGGCAGACCTGTCAAATCTTTGATGTATATTCACCCCGAGACATTACACCCAATTGAAAAATTGCACCAAATACCATTTTATCGCCAACAGCGACTTATTACGCTTCGCAATAGAGGAATGATAGACCCGGACAAGATTGAAGAATGTATTGCCAGGGATGGCTACAAGGCATTAGCAAAAGTATTAAAAAGTATGACCCCAGAAGAAGTAATTCAGGAGATAAAAGATTCTGGGCTAAGGGGTCGTGGTGGTGCAGGATTCCCAACTGGTAGAAAATGGGAGGTTTGCCGTGCCGTAAAAGGTAGCCCAAAGTATGTTGTCTGCAATGCCGATGAAGGTGATCCGGGGGCTTTTATGGATAGGTCAATTATTGAAGCAGACCCTCATGCGGTCCTTGAGGGAATGGCTATCGGGGCATATGCTATAGGGGCTTCAGAAGGTTATATCTACATCAGGATTGAATACCCTTTAGCCATAAAGAGATTGGAACGGGCTATCTTGGAGGCCAGAGATTATGGTCTATTAGGTGAGAATATCTTAGGAGCAGGGTTTAGTTTTGAGGCTCATGTCTTTAAAGGGGCAGGTGCCTTTGTTTGTGGGGAGGAGACTTCCCTTCTTGCATCTATTGAGAGTAAACCTCCTGAGCCCAGAACGAGACCACCCTATCCGGCGCAATCAGGGCTTTGGGAGAAGCCAACAAATATCAATAATGTAGAGACCTGGGCTAATGTCGCGGCTATTATCAATCAAGGGGCAAAGTGGTTTTCTGAAATCGGCACTGAAACTTCCAAGGGAACAAAAGTCTTTTCTTTAGCTGGAAATATAAATAACGCGGGATTAGTAGAAGTACCTATGGGAATAACTTTACGGGAAATGGTGTATGATATTGGTGGTGGAATCCCAAATGGCAAGAAATTCAAAGCCGTTCAGATAGGAGGACCGTCTGGTGGAGTAGTTCCTGATTCATTACTTGATTTACCAATAGATTATGAGCGGTTACAAGAGGCAGGTGCTATTATGGGGTCGGGAGGAATGGTTGTGGTAGATGAAGACACTTGTATGGTAGATTTTGCTAAATATTTTCTAATCTTTACAAATGATGAGAGTTGTGGTAAATGCACAAGTTGTAGAGAAGGGAGTGCAGCAATGCTTGAAATTTTGACAAGAATAACCGAAGGCAAAGGAGAAGAAGGGGATATAGAATTTCTTGAAGAGTTGGGAGAGGCAGTAAAGGAAGCCTCTCAGTGTGGATTGGGGCAAACTTTGTCCAATCCAGTTCTCTCGGCTCTAATGCATTTTAGGGATGAATTTGAAGCCCACATAAAATATAAAAAATGTCCCGCTTTTGTTTGTAAAGATTTGATTACTTATAGTATAGATCCTGATAAATGCACCGGCTGTGGCTTATGCTTAAAGCAGTGTCCAGCAGATGCTATCACAGGTAAGTTAAAGAAGCCCCATCAAATAGATGATTCTAACTGTATAAAATGTGGCGTCTGCCGTGATAGTTGCAAAGCAAAAGCTGTTATCTTAAAAGATAGATTTGATAAGTAGGGCAAGGCTTTAGCCTTGCGATTTGATAAGAAATGACACTTAAGGAAATAAAAAAGATTCTTAAAGCAGAGGTTATTATTGGGGAAGATTATTTGAGTATGGAAGTAAAGATGGGCTGTGCTTCTGATTTGATGAGTGATGTTTTGGCATATGCTAAGCCGGACGCACTTCTTTTGACAGGGCTGACAAATTCACAGGTTATACGCACAGCAGAAATAGTAGATATTAGAGCCGTATGTTTTATTCGGGGCAAAAAGCCGGACGAGAGAACTATTAAATTAGCTATTGAGAAGAATATCGTTCTATTGACAACACAGATGCCAATGTTTGAAAGTTGTGGTAGATTGTATAAAAATGGACTTGCAAGTAGGTTAGTTAAGCATAAATGAAAAAAACAGTTAAATTAGATAAGGATACGAAATATACCAAGATTCAAGAGTTGACATATGAATTAAAAGTAAGCAATGTAATGACTAATAAAGTTGTTACAGTAACTCCTGGCAAAACAATTTATGAGTTAAGGGAACTATTTCGTACAAACCGTATCTCTGGGACTCCTGTTGTAGATAAAGGGAAGCTGATTGGCATTATAAGTATAGAGGATTTTATTAAATGTTTGGCACAAGGTGAAATGCATACTCTTATAAGCGAAAAGATGACTAAGAGAGTAAAAACTTTATATGCTGATGAGCCAATTATTCATGCTGTAAGAAAGTTTGACCAATATGGGATAGGTAGGTTTCCTGTAATTGAGCGTGAAGGAGGCAAGTTAGTTGGTATTATTACAAAAGGCGATATTATCAAGGGATTACTTAAGAAATTAGAGATTGAGTACCATCAAGAGGAAATCCACAGGTATCGGGCGAGTCATATTTTTGAAGATATTATAGCAGATAGCACATCCTTAATTCTTAAATATAATATAGTGGGTAAGGACTTTAATAAAGCAGGTGAATGTGCCAGTGGACTTAAAAAAACATTCTATCGCTTGGGTATTCAGCCCGATATAGTGCGACGCGCTGCAATTGCAACTTACGAAGCAGAGATGAATATTGTTGTCTTTACCGAGGGAGGTCGCCTTACAGTTTCTGTTGAACCACAGCAAATAAAAATAGAAGCCGATGATTCTGGGCCCGGTATTCCTGATATTAAGCAAGCTATGCAACCTGGCTTTTCTACTGCTTCTGAATGGGTGCGGGAATTGGGATTTGGCGCCGGTATGGGGTTGCCAAATATTAAAAACTGTACTGATAAGATAAATATAGAATCAAAGGTCGGTAAAGGGACTCATCTTGAAACTATTATCTATCTAAATAATAATGCTTAAACTTAATAGAATAGTAAAAGAATTAAATTTAAGGGTAATAGTAGCTCACAACATTGATAAAGTAGTAAGCGGAGGTTATGCCAGTGATTTATTAAGTGATGTAATTGCTCATTCCCAAAAAGACAATATTTGGATTACCTTGCAAACCCATCAGAATATAGTAGCCGTAGCATCATTAAAGGAACTTGTTGGAATTATTATTGTTAATGGAAGGATGCCGGAAGATGAAACTATAAAAAAAGCAAAACAAGAAAAGATTCCTATTCTGGTAACCGAATTATCTACTTTTGAAGTAGTTGGCAGATTATATGGTCTTGGAGTTCGTGGTATCAAACAAGGGGTATCCCCTTGTTTGTCCCGCCGTATCGGGATCCCGCAAAATGCGGGACAACCCCAAAAGAAGAGAAGGGTTAAATCCTAATTTATGTTCTCACATATGTAGAGAAATGAATGATGTTAAAGAAGTTAAAAATGGACCTACATATTCATACTTGTCTTTCTCCTTGTGGAGAAAGAGAAATGGTGCCAAGCAAGATAATTAGTCAAGCAAAAAAGATGGGCTTAGATGTGATAGGTATTTGTGACCACAATTCGGCTGAAAATGTAGTCGCAGTTAAAAAGCAGAGATAAAGAAAGCTCTCCTAAACAAAGATGGAAGATTTATCACTTCATATTTTAGACATATCCGAGAATTCAATTGAAGCCAAAGCTACAAAGATAATAATACGGGTATGCGAAGATGTAAAAAGAGATTTGCTTATTATTGAGATACAAGACAATGGCAAGGGAATAGATGAAGAGAAGTTAAAAAAAGTATTTGACCCCTTTTATACTACTCGGACTACAAGAAGAGTAGGATTAGGGCTTTCTCTTTTAGCACAAGCAGCCAAAGAAAGTGGCGGTGAGATTAAAATAGAATCAAATGCCGGTAAAGGCACTAAGGTAAAAGCCACTTTTCAATATAGCCATATAGACCGCAAACCATTAGGGGATATGGGAAAAACCATCACTACTCTGATTATAGGCAATCCGGGAGTACATTTTATCTACACACATCAAATAGGGGATAGAAAATTTAAGTTAAATACAAAAGAATGGTCAAGATAATTTACTCCATTGCAAATTGTCATCGTAGTAGCTTGGTAGCCATTCCGCTTCTTGCGGGACGTTTTGTTTTTCTTTATTAGTTGTAGCGGAGACCTCTTCATTAGTCGTAGCGGAGGGCTTTAGACATCCATATTAAATTAGGAAAGTCCAAAGTTGAAGTGAATTACACATTTTTGCTTGACATTACCATTCAGATGGATAAAACATCAGAAATGGATCAGATAGATAAAATATTAAAATAGGGGATGTGTAATATGTTTATACTTTTATTATTAGGGTGGTTGGATTGGCAAACATTAAAGACGGATAACTTTACTATTATTTACAAGCCCAAGTATGAATGGGAAGCAAGACAGGCACTACAAAATCTTGAATATTATAAGTCCCAAGTTGATACTCTTACTGGCAATCCTATCAAGCATTTTCCCGTAGTTATTGAAGATATTGGCACTATATCTAATGGGTTTGCTGACCCGGTATTTAGGAATATTCATCTCTATACCTATCCTCCCGATGGCGAAGGAATAGGTATTACTCAAAACTGGTATCGTGAAGTGGGACTCCATGAATATACGCACATAAGTCATCTGACTAAAACATCAGGATTAGCATCTGCTACTTCTATTTTGTTTGGCACTATTTTTCAGCCAAATATGTATGCGCCAGGCTGGGTAGCCGAGGGTATTACTGTATATAGCGAATCACAATTCAGTCAATATGAAGGTAGGTTAAATGATGGTTATTTTGATGCATATATCGGAGCCAGGGCAAGAGAAAAGTCAATGCCTTCTGTCCTTTCGGCTACTTATTCGCCATTGGAATTTCCTGGTAGTAGTGGTATTTATCTTTATGGGGGTGAATTCTTTAATTATCTCTCACAGAGATATGGAGAAAGGAAGTTTGCAGAGCTATTTGCCACATATGGTTCTTATTTTTGGGCTCCATTTTTAGGGGCTGTCTTTCCGTCTGTAGGAATAGATATGGCAGCCGGTCAGACTTATGGTAAAAGTTTATACTCATTATTTTCCGAATGGACTATACAACAGGAAGAAAAGTACAAAGATGAGAAAATAGAAGGTGAGCAGGTAACTAATAAAGGTTGGTATATAAGCTATTTTACGAAAGATGGAAACAGTATTTATTATTGGCGAGAGTATCCTAAAAAAGCAGACGCCTTGCAAGAAGTTTGGTTTAATGAAATCTATGAACTTAATATTGTTAATCAAAAAGAGTGCATAGTTGCTTCACTTACAGCTCCCGTATCTACACCCATAATAATTAAGGACAAAAAACTTTATTATTCTACTTATGAGTTCAAAAATGGCTATGCTAATATCACAAAAGAAGGGTTTGGGTTTATCTCTACGCTTCACTTAAAAGACTTAAACAATGGTAAAGATAAAGTTCTTTTCTCTGATAATATACGGGCTTTTTGTGTGTTAGAAGATAGTAGTATTTTATACTCCAAAGATAAGTTACACGAATTCGGGTCAGAGTTATGGATATATAAGAATGGTAAAAAAGAACTAATCTGGAGTAGTAATTATCTTTTGGGAGAGCTTAAATCTAATTCTAAGTATATTATAGTATCAGCGAGGAAGGATTTTGATAACTGGGATGTGTATTTATTTGATTTAGATAACAAGAAGTTTATTCCTATTGCTACTACTTCCTGGACAGAAAATAACATTGAATTACAAGGAGATACAATTATATTTACGGCTAATTATGATAAAATCTATTCCATCTATGCATATGATTTAGCAGCACATAAACTTTATCGCCTTACTTCTTCAACCGGTTATGCTTGTAATGGAGTTATTTACAGTGATACTTTGTATTTTATCGGACTTACAAAAGATGGCTTTGACATATATAAAGAGAAACTAAAACTATCAGACTATCAGACCATCAGACTATCAGACCATCAAACTATTGCACCCGATTTTTCGCATCAAGCATTACCGAAGAGAGGGAACTATTTGGATGTCTTATATACTTTATCGCCCGCAATCCATATACCTTTTATTATGCCTATAAATACGACTTTTAGAAAGTGGTGGCTTGGCGGAGTGCTTGTAGGTGCGGATGCTACATATGAAAATACTTACGCTATTTTCTTGGCTAATAATCCTTTGGAAGATGAGCTGTTTTTAGACTTGTATTTTAATTCTATGTTTTGTTCGCCTATGGCAATAAATTTCCAATACCAGCACAAAAAGAATATCCAATCCCAGTTTAGCTATCCACTATTAAAAAGACTTAAACCGGGGTTGTCTGATATATCTTTCTTTACAAGAGCCAGAATATTTGATAATAATTTTGCACGAAAGGAGATTATACCGGGAGTTTTATTTGGATTTAGATTCCCTGCCACACACATCAACTTAAAAGGCGAATTTCCTATTGAATTAAATTCAAATAGAACAGCCCAGTATTTTCAGATTAATGTTGAAAATTATATTAGGAGTGGAGAAGTTAGATTTTTAGCAAATGGATATAATGACCCTGCTAACCCGGATTCTATCGGTATAAAAATTCGTGGCTATCCTTACTTTTATGCTAAAACTGGTACTTCTTTCACTGTAGAATATTCACGCCCTATGCTGAAAATAAGAAAAGGATTATGGAATCCAAATATATTTTTTGAAGACTTATGCGGAGCTATTTTTACTGATATTGCTTTGTTAAATGAAAGTGAATATAAGGCTTCTTTGGGTGTGGAATTGAAACTTGAAACGGGTATAATGTTTGGATTTATAAAATTTGCACCCAAAGTAGGGATAGCTGTTACGAAGACAGGGAAGATAAAATTTTACCCCAGTATTGAATTACGATAGTAGGGACAGACCCATTAAAACAGCTAATTAAAGGAGGGACGATGAAACTTGTAACTGCAAAAGAGATGCAAGAAATAGATAAAAAGGCAATTGAGGAATTGGGTATTCCGGGACCAGTATTGATGGAACTTGCAGGAATTGGGTTATTTAATATAATTCAAGAAGAATTCATGCCGAAAACCGAAAACCGAAAACCGAAAACCGAAATTGGAATTGTTTGTGGTAAAGGCAATAATGGAGGAGATGGATTTGTGCTTGCCCGACACTTATTAAATATTGAAGCAAAGCGAAAATCCCGCTCCGGCGGGGATGAAATATCTGCAGAAGTATTCCTGCTTGGAAAGGTTAATGAAATAACAGGAGATGCACGGCTAAACCTGAATATATTATTAAAGGCAGGATACAAGGTCACTGAAATAACAACCCCAAAAGATGTTAATTTGTTTAAAGAGAAATGTGTAGGGACACGCCATAGCATGTCCCTACTGGTAGATGGCATATTTGGCACAGGATTTAAGGGTAAAGTTGAGGGGATAGCAGAACAAATAATAAATATTATGAATGGGTCAGGTATTCCCATTCTTGCTATAGATGTGCCATCCGGCATAAATGCAACTACCGGTGAAGTAGAAGGAGCTTGTATTCGTGCAGCTTTTACTGGCACAATGTGCTTACCCAAAAGAGGGCTATTCCTTTATCCTGGCAAAGATTATGCCGGGAGAGTATCTGTTATTGATATAGGAGTGCCACCATATCTGTGGAAGCATATTAATTTAGAACTCATAGGACTTAAAAATTTGCTCCCTTATAGACCTGATAATTCAAACAAGGGAACTTTTGGTAGAGTATTTATACTCGCAGGTTCAACCGGTATGACCGGTGCGGCTGCTCTTACCTCAATTTCTGCACTTAAAATAGGGGCTGGACTGGTAAGACTTGGGATCCCGGAATCACTTAATTCTATACTTGAAGCAAAAGCAACCGAAGTGATAACTGTTCCTCTGCCCGAAACTTCTGAAGGCACAATTACTATAGAAGCTATGGATAAGATATTAGATGAAATTAATAAATCAACAGTAGTAATAATTGGACCAGGACTATCAACCCACGACAAGACAAAAAGTTTAATTCAAAAATTAGTGCCAAAGATTGATTTACCTATGGTAATAGATGCGGATGGATTAAATAATTTAAATCTTGATTTATTAAAGAAAATTAAAGCTCCTGTAATTATAACGCCTCATCCGGGTGAATTATCAAGAATTATTGGAATGAGTATACCGGAGATTCAAAAAGCAAGAATTGACATAGCTAAAAAGTTTGCAAAAGAACTAAATCTTATATTAGTCTTGAAAGGAGCGCCAACTATAATAGCATCAAAAGATAAGTGTTACCTTAATCCTATTTATACTTCTGCACTTGCGAAGGCAGGGTCAGGAGATGTATTAACCGGTATAATAGGTGGATTATTAGCACAGGGACTTTCTCCAATAGATGCGGCAAGACTTGGTGTTTATTTGCATGGAAGAGCAGGCAAAATTGCGTCAGAAAAATTAACTAACTACTGCGTACTCGCCTCTGATGTAGTAGAAGTAATTCCAGAGGTAATTAGAGAAATTGAAAACATTGGTCTATAGCTTTCTTGCTTTTACTATAATATCAAAAGGGGGCGGTTTTTTGAATACTTGTTCAAGTTTAAGCAAAAATAAGACTGGTGGAGGAAACTTAAATAGTATTATAAAATTGACTGCAAATTTTAATATCATCCGTGTCCATAAGAACATACAAAACTTATAAGCGATTATTTTAAATCCTATACTTTCAAGCAGTGTAATCATATCTTTTTTTGTGTAGCCATCCCTTTTATGATGAGTATCTGGATATGCAGGTGGAGGACAGGGAGTACTTATTATAAGCTTTGCATCCTGTTTCAAAATTCGACACACTTCATATAGTCCATTTTTATCATCTTCTATATGCTCCAATACTTCTAATAAAAGAGCAATTTCAAATATCCCTGATTTGAATGGCAGTCTCTCTACTTTCCCTTGAACCAGTAGGAGTCTATTGTCCACGCCTTTTCGGGACTCCGCTATGGCAGAGCAATACGCCCCTACAACTTTTAACTTCTGCTGCACCCTTCTTAGCATATCAGGATTTGGGTCTATACATACAACCGATTGAGCCAAAGGGACTAAAAATTTTGTAGACCTACCCGTTCCACACCCAATATCTATTGCCCAATTATTTTGTGAAATATCTTTTAAGTATTCTTTTACAATGGGGGTTTGGGATTTAAATCTTATATTATCCGGATGTGCGAATATAGTTTGGAACACTTTTGATTTCCAACTTCTATCCATTATTTATTACCCATTTATAAACCTCATATATCTGACCTGCTACTTTTTCGAGGGAGAAATTTTGGGCTACTTTCTCATATCCTTGTTCCGCTAATTCATAGCATAAAGTCTTGTTCCCGACAAGTAATTTCAACTTATCTATGAGGTCATCCGCATCCCTTTCATTGAATATCAATCCGGCACCTCCAATTATATTAGGTATTTCCCCAGAAGAAGAGCCTATAATTGGGACTTTGCATGCCATCGCTTCAATAATAACTCTACCAAATTGTTCCTTCCAGTTTTGCATAGTAATAGATGGAAGCACAAGCACATCCATACAGTTCAAATACTTGTATATCTCATTATGAGGTACATTTTCTATAACAATTAGGTTCACTTTATTGGCAATTGCATTAACCTCATTCAATAAAGGGCCTCTTCCAACAACAAACAAGGAGATATTATTTGCTTTTATAGAACTAACTGCCTTTAAAAGTGTTCCAATTCCCTTTTCCTTCATAAGTCGTCCTGCATATCCTATAACAAACCCATTTAGATTTAAGTTCTTTCTTAATAATTTTGAATCCATTTTATGGAATGTTTGAGTATCTACTTCGTGCGGAATAATAAACACCTTTTTCTGATATCCCTTCTTTAACAAAACATTTCTGGCTGTCTCGCTGACAGCCATAGCACAGCTTGATTTTTTATACACATACTGTTCAAACTTACAAAATGGGAGCGGATACCGTTTAAGTAAATTTTGTTCAGTGAAAAACAAGAGTTTCACCTTTCTCTTATTCATTTTCATTGCAAACTGTAAAGCCGAGAGACTGTATGGCTCTTCTTCTAAATGTATAATATCCGGTTCAAATTCCGAGACCACTTTCTCACACATAGGAGAATAAAAATGGAGATTTATACTTTTATTTGGAATATTAGCCAATAATGGATGTAACGGATATATTTTTATTTTAGAGTTATGGGACTGTTTAACTCTTTTAAGAGGAGATATATCGTCTCTGAAATATTTGGGCAAAATAATTGCCATCTCTACCCCGGGATAGTTGTTTATCTCTATAAATTTAGAGCGATTCCTATCTATTATGCAGGGATGACTTACAACTAAAACTTTCATAAATTAATTCTCATTTCTTGTCTGCTATTTTTTATAAACTTCCTTCACATAAGAGAAATTGGATAAGCAGATGTTATTAAAAGTATAGTTAAGTTTTTTGAAAATCAAGTTATTTCTCTTTATTTTTCTAAAAATATCTATTACTAAACTCCATTTTTCAGAAGTTTTTCAATCTTTTGCAAGACTTTTGCAAGAATTAAAAAATTCTACTTGACAAATGATATAAAAAATACTATTTACATAATTAGAGATTTTAATTTAATATAAGGAGGGATGATGAAGAGACAAAATAAAGTTATTAGGAGTGCAAGAGTAATTAGCAGGCAATGGGTAGTGGGTATAAGTTGTTTTATCGCGTGTAGCTACTTATATGCTGACAAGTATACAGATTTCTGTGCCTATCTTGATACTGTGGTTACTCAACATAGTAATATAGTACATTTAGATACTATTGGTCAAAGTGTACAGGGACGAAATATTTTAGCGATTAAAATCAGCGATAACCCCGCGATAGATGAAAATGAACCAGAACTACTTATAGATGGTGCAACTCATGGTGCCGAGCTTAAGGGTTATGAACTTATATCTCCCTATTTTATCAATTATCTGACAGATAATTATGGTACAGATACTCTTATTACTCGATTAGTGAACACGCGTGAAATCTGGTTCATCCCTATGGTTAATCCTGATGGCGCATCTAAACCTACTCCTGACGACGATAATGCTAATGGAGTAAATTTGAACCGTGATTATGGTTATATGTGGAATAGTAATAGTCCAAATCCATTTTCTCAACCGGAGACTAAAATTATGCGTAATTTTTTCATTAACCACCAATTTGTAGTTGCAGTATCTCATCATGATGGTGCGAATTCAGTTGGTTATGCATGGAGTGCTACTAGGGAGAGTCCTGTTGATTTTGCGATGGACACAATAGCGAAAGGATATGCAACACGCGCTAATCCAGTATATCCATATGGACAGGCAGCAAAAATAATTTATACAGCTACTGGGTCTTCAAAAGATTTTTACTATGGGACAAGAGGAGCAATGAGTTGGACATTAGAAACAGGGTCACAAACTTTCCCTACTATGTTTGAGCGGAACAAGAATGCTTTACTTTATTTAATTGATGCCTCTGGTTATGGAGTTAATGGAACTATTACTGATAGTATAAGTGGGACACCATTAAAAGCTATGGTAATAGTAGATAATTTTCATCCCTGCTACAGCGATGCTCAATCTGGAGATTATCATAAATTTGTTATTCCCGGTACTCATAATCTTATTGTTTGGGCTAACGGATATGCAAAGAAGACAATTTCAGGCACAGTAGTTCCTTCCAATAGTGCAGCAACAGTTAATTTTCAATTACAAAAGAATAATAAATATTACGCAGAAGAAGTGACAGGTTGCTATATTAAAAATATAGCTCCTGCATACACTCCACTTTATACACCTGATGCACTTGGTCCTAATGACAATGTTTCTTTGCCATTAGGTCAAAATGGATGGGTGATATTAGATATGGGAGTAGATGTAACTAACCAGAGTGGAGCCGATTTTAAAGTCTATGAAGGTACTGAAGATGCTGTAGTTGAGGACTATACAGTTTATGTAAGCAATGACCCAACAGATATTGCCACATGGGTAAGTTTAGGTACAGGGCTTGGGACAGCTGAATTTGATATACAATCATCCGGACTTACATCTATTAGGTATATTAAAATAATAGATGGTGCTAACAGCGGTTCAGGTAGTTCGCCAGGTTTCGACCTTGATGGGATAGAAAACTTTTCACCTCCTGTCGTGTCTGTCGTTGATGTTGGAGTGGTTCAAATTATTTCTCCACCTGATACAGTGTATAAGGACAATAATTATATTTCTTCTTGTAAGGTAACAAATTTTGGTACCGACGCCGCTTCATTCCCTGTGATTACTACAATAGATACGGGGGGCATAATAATCTATTGTGATACCTCTGATGTATCTAATTTAGCGGCAAGTGCCAGCACTAATGTTTCATTTAATTCGTGGGCTGTGCTTTATCCACGATTTAATTTTAATATCCGCTTCCGGACTGTGCTTACTGGTGATACTAATTCTGTTAATAATGAGATGACAAAAAATTTAATAAGATATAATTCTGCCCCTGTAATAAGTATTATACCTGACCGAGTCTTTTTGTCAGGAGATTCAGTGACGCTTCAACTTGACCAATATGTAGCTGATGCAGAAGAGTCAAATGCTATGCTTTTGTGGAATTATGAAATAATAGGCGGCGCCGGGTCTTTATGGGTTAATATCAATGCAAGTCATACTGCTACAATAGGGGCTACTTCTCCATGGACAGGTGTAAAATATGTAGTGTTCAGAAGTACTGATATAGGTGGGCTAACCGATGCTGATACAATAATGGTTACGGTTAATGCCGCTTCTTCTATTAGTGCTATTATTGATGATGCAAGTGGTATGCCTGGTGATACAGTTAATATCCCTATTTGGGTAGAGGGTGATTTAGCGAGTAATGAGATATTATCTTCTGATATTGTAATTACTTTTGATTCCACTATTATCAGGGGGCTTGATGTAATTAAGGGAGAAATTGTACCGGATTGGACAATAGAGGATACTATTTTAGTTGGCGAAATTAGGATTGGTTTAGCCGGTAGTAGTGAAATTGTTCAGGAAGGTAAATTAGTCATCATTTCGTTTATTGTGCAATCCGGTGCTTTGGCAGGCGATACCACTACTATTCATTTTCAACAATTTTGGTTCAATGAAGGAGCAGTAGTTGTGGAGAAGCAGGATGGGTTGTTCACTGTAAATAAGAAAGGATATGATATCAAGGGTAAAGCTACTTATTATTTCAATTCTATTGCTATTCCAGATGTAACTTATGTGCTTTCACCAATTAATGATACTTGTATTACAGGAAGTGATGGTAATTATGAGTTTGATAGTCTTCTTCCGGGTAATTATACTGTTACGCCCTATAAATTCAATGCTTCTTCTGACACTAATATAACTCCATACGATGCAACACTAACATTTAGGCATAGATTAGGATTAGATACTTTATCCCCATATCAACAGGTTGCGGCTGATGTTTCGGGTAATGGTATTATAACTGCTTATGATGCGACACTTATTCTTAAATATTCAGTTGGAAAGATTACACATTTTCCTGTCGGGGATTGGAAGTTTGTACCCGCCTATAGGACATATTTACCACTGGGAAGCGACCAAATAAATGAAAATTACACGAGTATCTTATATGGAGAAGTGTCAGGCAATTGGATAGGAGCGAAAAATCAGTATTCAGCATTCCGTATTCAGAATTCAAAGAATATCAACTCTCAACTCCCAACCCCCAATCCCCAACCCCTAACCACTAACCCCAAAGATATAATAGTCTCCATCCCAGATACCGGTGGTGGTTACCCGGATACGATTAATGTTCCTATTTTAGCAAGTGATTTAATTGGATATGGGGTAACAGATTTTGATATCATCCTTACTTATGATTCAACTATAATTTCAGCCCTACCTGCCCAAAAGGGAACGGTTATCCCGGGTGACTGGATGTTCGGTTCTACACCTAAGGCGGGCAGTATTGATATAGTAATGTCTGGAGCAGATAGCTTAACTGGGGATAGTGGCAGTATAGCTGTTATACCCTTCGTTATAGATAGCAGTGCAGAAGAAGGGGATTCAACGGTTATACATTTTAATAGATTCTGGATTCATGAGGATAGTACTATAGCTACTACGAGAGATGGTATATTTAGAGTTACTAAAAGCGGTATAGAATATGCAGACAAATTGCCAAGTACATATGAACTTAACTTAACACCTAATCCTTCTATGAGTGAAATTAGTATTGCCTACCAATTACCCGTGCAAGGCAAAGTGGAGATAAGTATTTATGATATTAGTGGAAGGTTAGAAAAGGTGATGGTTAATAGGTATCATTGTCCCGGCTCTTATACCATACATTGGCAACAGAAAAATAATGGAGTATATTTCTGTAAAATGAAGGTGAATGGAGTTAAAAAGATAAA
>JACQXS010000083.1 GCA_016208615.1 Candidatus Stahliibacteriota bacterium
CCCCATGCTGGTGCGCTAGCCAACTGCGCCACTCCCCGATATCAAATCAAAAATCAAAAATAAATACCTACTACTAAATATGCCACATTTACCTGTTGTCAACTTTTTAATCTCTAAAATCCACACTTATTCAATCCATAGCTTGTCGTAACCAGAGTTCAAAAGTTGCTACCTGGGATAGTTCATCCCATTCCTGTAAGCTCCAATTCGGATAATCCGCTGCTACTTTTTTTAATTTCTGCATATTGTAATAATCCCTGCCCTTAATATTGTCTATAATCTTTTTAACACTTAATCGTAGAGATGGCAAGTCATATCTTGAACTTCCCCCGCCAAGTCGGGATTTCCGCTTTGCTCCAACAACTATTCGTCTATAAAGCTGGTGCCCAAATATTGCAGTAGCCCCAAACCAATAAAGATTATCATACGGCTTATACCCCCTATCTGTCGGAAGATACAAGAGCCGAGAATTATTATTTTTAATTATATTAGCCGAAAACTTCTGTCCTTTTAAGCGTTCAAATAAATTATTGGAAAATGGAGTAGTATGCAGCACAGAAAAAGGAGTGCTTAGCATAAACTCTATAAACTTATGTGCCATATAAGGGAGTAGAACCCTTACTTGCGACCCTATAAGTGATATACTTGACCCGTAATACTTTCTAAAAATCTCAAACAAAGTAAAAAACAAAACCCGCTCATTAACCGGTGATTGGGAATTTATAGGATTAGGTAATTGATTATTGGGCTTCAAAACTTTATCTGAGAAAAGCCCATATGAATTAGGATTATTGATAACTTTATTCCAAGTTTCATTAGGCGAGTTAGACAGGAGTATAGATTTGGCATTCTGCGAAAAGGCAAGCGAAGTATTTTGCAGTCCTCTAATCAATTCACTGCCACCGTAGCCCAAAAAGTAAGGATAATTAGAAAGCTCATCCTTAAACACATACACTAACCCACAATGCACAATATTGCATAATCCATCAGTTATCCATACAGAGCGAGATAAAAAATCATCTACATTGCCTGTAAAATCAGCCCCAAATTCCCGGACGCAATGCTCAGAATTGGTAATAGATGCCAATTTACTGGCAATAACTGCTTGAATATCAGCACGGTCACCAAAAGTAAGACACCTGATTAGCTTATTAGGAGGTAGCTTATTAGAAATAGCTGATAATATCATTCGTGTATCGTATCCCGCAGTAAGAGTTAACCCAATCTTTTCGCTCCTGTTTATTAGAGAGTGGACTACTTCCTTGAATATCACACTCCCTTGCTCAATGCTCTCTTGTGCAGATAGTAGTTTTTTATTTAACAATGCTCTTGCGTTCCAATACTCTTTTTTAACGAGCGAGCCACATTTCAACTTAAATTCCCAAATAGCGGCCCCCGGCACTCTGTGTATATTTTTAACAAAAGTATGCTCTCCGAGAGGATAATTAAAAATAGCATACTCAGACAGGGCAATAAGGTTAATCTCTTTATTAAAATCAGGATAAGTTAGGATAGATTTGATTTCAGAGGCAAAAATAAATTTATCTCCAAATTCAGTATAATACAAGGGCTTAAATCCATATCTATCTGTAATTAGTAATAAACGAGACTCTGCTTTATTCCTACAATCATAGATAACGAGATTAAAGATACCTTTTATTTTATTTAAAAAGCGTTCACCCTCTTTTTCATATAGATAGAGAATACTTTCTTGGTTTGGCAAATCATCAATCTCACCATCAAACATTAAGCTCAAAGTTTTAGTTGCATTAAAGATTATTTTATTGTCAGGAATTAAAGTAGTCATTCCGAGGGCTATTCTCTCATCTACATAAATATCAGTGGCATAAAAATCCCGATGCCTCATCTGTTCAGTGATATGAAGAATAACTTCTTGCATTCGGGACTGGGAAGTCCCTCCCACAGAACAACCCTTGATTATACCTGCTATACCTGGCATTTCACTCCTTTTAGTAATTTGATTAGTTCTATAATGAAGCCAAGCAATACAAATAGACTAATAAGAAAGGCAATAGGTAATTCATAGTATTTAGCACAATATTTAAGTGTATCAATCGTCCTTATATAAGCCATTTTAATTTTAGGTACTCTTTTAACCGAGCCAAATAATTTATGAATAATTGAGCTATCTGGGAAATAATAAACCTTCCATTCTGCCCTTTTTAACCTGTGACATAAATCATCTTCTGTAAAATACATCAAAAACCGCTCATCATATAACCCTATTTCAAAAAGTGCCTCCCGGCGGACTAACATAAAGCCATCAGAGACCACATCTGTCTCAGTAGGAATAGATGGTGAACTATATCTAATTAGCTTTTTTCTGAAAAACCGTATAAATGGTTCTTGACGAAAAACTAACTCCAAGGATGTATGAAACTTCCAATCCATAGTTTGGAGACTGCCATCAGAACATAAAACTTTAGGGTAAAAAAAGTATTAGTCTTATTTTCTTTTAATCTTACATTAGGAAATTCCCTCTGCACCATATTTGGACTACCATCAGTAGAACCATTATCAACAACGATAATTTCATACTCCACATTTTTCACATTTTTAAGTATAGAATCAAGGCATTCTCTTAAATTATCTTTTGTATTATAGCTTACTATGCTTATTGAGAGTTCCATTTTACAAGACCCCGAATATCAGCTACTCTTAAAACTAAAACATCTTTTATGGATGAGCCGGATAATTTAGTAAAAATACATAAACAGACAACCATTGACAAAATGTATGAAATAGTACAAGAGATAGCTGCTCCGACCACCCCTAATCTTGGAGTCAATACTATATTCAATATAATATCTATGACTAAAGCCAGTCCAGCCAACCCAGTATTTATAATTGGCTTACCCAAATGGGCATTAAAATAAGCAGTTGTTATATGTGCCATCCCATATATGGCTACGCCTGGCAAAAGAATAAGTAATGGAGCTATCGCAGAACTAAATGCCTCCCCATATAAAGCAGGAATAAGGAACTTACCTGCTCCAAATAATAATATCAATAACAGGATACTGGAGGCAATCGATACTCTCAACCCCTGGCAAGTAAGATGGGAAACACTTTTAGTATCAGTAGAAGTGAATCGCGGCAATAATGCCACAGCTATTGAAGTCGGAATATAGAATAGAAAACCAGATATAGCAGTTGCCACTGAATAAAACCCAACCCCTTTTGCCCCCAAATAATAAGCCACAAGATACATATCAAATCTTAAACTCATTATCCCAATTATATTTGTAAGCCATATCTGGAAGCCAAATTTCAACGCCTCTTTTAGTAAAGGAACATCAATTACCCCAAAGTGTGTAGTTTTAAGCAGAAGCAGAGAAACTAAAATTGCACCCAAGATATTAGAAAGAGCCCAACTTATAAGAGCTAATCTTAAATCAGCCGTATGTAGTAATAATAACAAAATCAATACTTGGAAAAACGGAATCGCTAATAGGACTATATTAAATTCATATATTTTATTCATCCCGTGCAGAAGTTCAGTAAATAGACTTATTAGCAAAAGAAAAGGGCACACGGCTAAAGCGATTACTACATATTTTAGGAGGTTCAACCTCAAAGTGTTAGTCGCATAAGTATTTCTCAGGATTAAAAATGCAGCTCCAAATAAAACTATTGGCACAATTAGTAATAGTAATGAATTAGTGGCGAGTGAACTTTTTAGTTTAGCTGACTTTTTACCTACAAAACAGGCATTAGATGTGGGAACACCGAAGCCGGCAAAGATAGCAGCAAGACTGCAAGTTAGAATAACTAATGAGTAAATACCCTTACCTTCCGGGCCAGTGGTACGGGCTATAATGATGCCAATGACAAAAGTGAAGACAAAGTATAGACTTTTTGCCCCAAAGGTTAGGATAGTATTTTTTGTCGCTTGTCCCAAATTACCCCTTCTTTACGCTACTATCTATTCAATAAATGTCAAGAAACATTTTGGCTTGACATTTGAGTAATCACAAAATATATTTTTATACAGGAGGTAAGAAATGAATAAAGTATTTTTAGGACTTGTAATATTAGGGATTTGGGTAAATGGAGTAATTTATGCTGACGCTATAGACACATTATCAGCAGAAAAATCCGATACTATTAAGATAGATACTCTTAAACCAGGCACCGTTAAATCAGATACTATTCTAAAAAACGAACCCATAGACGAGGAATCAAAAGAGGAATTATACCAGCAACTTAAGGGCTTGATGGAAGAAGAAAAAGAAGATGAAGAAGAGAAAGAAGAATTAGATATCGCCAGTATTTGTGAATTAGCCAAACAGGATGCACAAGCAGATGTTAGCTCTATTATGTGGTTGGGAGCAGGTGTTTTAACCAGTGCTACTGCTGTTTTAGTTGCTTATATCTATTCACCCAATCCACCTGCCAGCCGATTACTTGGTAAATCACCGGAATATGCTGCCTATTACACTGAGTGCTATACCAAAGAAGCAAAACGAGTTCAGACAAGGAATGCAACTATGGGATGTATTGCACCTGCAGCAGTTTATGTAGTTTGTTGTTTATTAGGTTCTTACGGAAGCGGAGATTTTTTTGGTTGTGGATTTTGAAATTATATGAAAATAGGGATTACTGGACTTCAGGGAGCAGGTAAGACAACTATATTCCGCTTATTGACTACTCGTCCCGACGCGAGACGAGTCGGGAATGGTAAGTTATCCTTTCCCGATAAATCGGGATTTGCAAATCCGCCTAATCCCAATATTGCTTCTATTGATATACCTGATGAGCGGCTTGATTATCTTGCCAATGTATTACAGCCCAAAAAGACTACTTACGCTAAAATAGAGTTCATTGACCCACCTGGATTTACTAAATCAAGTCTCTCGTCGCTACAAGTAGTGGAGGGAATGATTTATGTGGTCAATTCTCCTGAATCACTGCAAGAATTGAAATCAGAACTTATTTTAAGGGATATGGAAATATGTGAGAACTCTCTCAAAAAATCTATAGACCCCAAAGAGCAGGAGAGTTTAGAAAAATGTAAGTCCATACTATCAGAAGGCAAATCTATAAGAAAATTGGAACTTAATGAAGCACAAGAAAAGCAACTGCGGGGATTTGGATTTTTGACCCTCAAGCCCTCCATAGTTATAATAAATGTAAGTCAAGATAAGACAGAAGACAGAGGACAGAAGACAATTCAAGTACAGGGGAAGTTGGAGCTTGAGTTCTCTGAACTCTCTGCGGATGAGCAAAAAGAATATGCGAAAGAGTTTAATATCGGCGAACCGTTATTAAATAGATTTACAAAAGAGGGACTGCCACAACTAAATATAATAAGCTTTTTTACTACTGTGGGACAAGAGGTACGGGCATGGCAAATACAGGAAGGCATATCCATAATTAAGGCGGCGGGTAAAGTCCATTCTGCTATGGAACACGGCTTTATAAGGGCTGAAATTATTGGATTTGAGAATTTCAAACAGGCAGGGTCATTCAAGGAAGCAAAAGAAAAGGGGTTAATCCAGACGGTAAAGCAAGACTATATTGTCAAGGATGGCGATATTATAGAGTTTAAGTTCAATTAAGTAGAAGAAGAAAATGAATAACTTATACATAGGAACGAAGGTTCCGGGAATACTCCCGAAAGTTCCGGGAATGTTCCCGAATAAAAGGAGGAGGGTAAGATGTTAGGAATTTTAATAATATGTGCGATGGTACAGGTTAAGGAATGCCCGACTAATCAAACAAATGTAGCTGTATTTGATTTTAGTGGCGCAGGTGTAGAAAAAGAGTTAGTAACTACTATCTCTGATTTACTTAGACTTGAGCTCTCCAATTGCCCTAAATATAAGATTATGGACAAGGATAGTATGATAAAGGTTTTGGGCACTGATATTGTAGTTACTGGTGTAGATAAGGCAATCGGGTATTGTGAATCATTAGGCATCTCGTATGCTGTCATAGGGCAATTGACTAAACTGGGTGAAAAAATAATCATCTCTGTTAGTTTAGTTAATAGATGGACAAAGCGCGAACTATTCAAGGACACCCAAAAATCAGCAAGTATTGAAGACTTGGATATGGTGATTAAAAGAATAGCCGAAGGGTTGTGCGAATTAAAGAAATCCAAAGGAAAAGTCACAGTTGAAAGTGTCACAGAAGAAGAAGCCAAACCCCGTAGAAGAAGGGAAAGTTATCATAGCGGCGGATTATTAGTTGGCTCTTTATGGGCAATGGGGGATTATTTTGGCAAAGAAGTAATAGGCGAAACATTTATGAATATGGGGACAGACCTTAAATTAGGCGATAATATTCGGATGATGCAGGGCGGCGCATTATCCTATTTTTATGAAACCCCATATTACATAGCGGAAGTCAATTACAGATTGCATAAAAAGAGTTTGTCTTCTTATATGGGAGCGTCGTTTGGAGGGTATAGATTTTTGACACTTACTGACTTCGCTCCTTACTTGGGCGGCGGATTAGGAATGAGTTGGTGCAGCAAGGCAGTTGGAATTGATAGTCTATATCCTGACTATATCAATGCAAATGGTGATACAGTATGGCAATGTAAAGTTAAAAAAGAAAGTTTTGACGGAATGTTAGTTGAATTGGGGGGTGGATTAGCACTATTCAGGACATATGATTTCCATTTCCTTGTCAACTTAAAATACTGGATGCTAATGGCTAAAAATTACCCCAACGGTATGATTATATCTTTTGGTATTACATATAGAAAATCAGGTAGTGGGTGTGGAATTTAAAGATATAGGGGCGAGTCCGTCGACTCGCCCTCTTACGAAGACGAGGAGGTTAAGATGTTGTATATTTTGTTATCATTAATATTTGCTGAATGTGATAAGTGTCCACCGGGTATAATAAAGGTAGCAGTTTTTGAATTCAGTTCTATAGGAACAAAAAAGGAGCTATCAACTACTATATCCGACTTACTGCGGATTGAGCTTACTAATTGCACTAAATACGAGGTAATGGATAAAAGTAAAATGATAAGTATTATGGGAGAAGATTTAGTCGTCACTGATATGGGACAGGCAATCGGATATAGCGAGTCATTAAGCGTCTCGTATGCTGTGATTGGAAATATAAATAAACTGGGTAATAAGGTCATTATTTCAGTTAGCGTGATTAACAGGTGGACTAAATCGCGTGTATTTAGTGATAAACTAACATCTGCCAATGTAGATGATATAGAAACAGTAATTAAGCGTCTTGCGACAACTGTATGTGAGTTCAAGAAATCGGGAAAACATGTGACCGTTGAAACCGTTACAGCAGAGGAGGCACGACCCAAATTAAGAAGAACAAGCTACGGGACTGCGGGATTATTATTAGGATATATTTTCCCATTCGTCGGGTCTTTTGGAAAAGAAGTAGAAGGAGACGAAGGATATTACTATTACACTAATAATGAGCTTTCTCTAAAAGGAAATGTCACTCAAATGCCAGGGGGCGGAATTTCTTATTTATATGAGACACCATCTTATATGATGGAAGCATCTTATAGATTACATCAAAGGACACAAAACTTTTATACAGGAATTGAATTCGCAGGATATAAATTCTTATCACTGGAAGACTTTTCACCTTTTGTAGGCGGCGGATTAGGCATGGGTTGGGGAAGTAAAATTGTGGGAATTGATACAAATTATCACTCTTGGGAGAGATGGGACTATGAGGGTGATAGTTCATATACTGTATATGATACTTCATATTCTTATAATAAAAAAGGTTATGATGGCTTGAGTATTAGTTTAGGCGGCGGAGTAGTATTTTTTAGGACATATGATTTCCATTTCTTTGTGAGTGGTAATTACATATTTTTATTAGCCCCCGGCACTCCTAATGGACTTATGATAACTTTTGGGCTTACTTATAAGATGGGAGGATGCGGATTTTGATTCTAAATATAATTCTATTTTGCTCACTTATCCCGTTTACGGTTGGAATGGGACCTGATATAAACTTTAATTTTACAACTGCTACATTTTTAAGCCCTGACAAATCAACGGAGTTAAGGATTCTTTATACCATCCCGTGTAATGAACTTACATTTATAAAGCAGGAATCAGTATTTGTTGCTAAATTTCGTATTTCCTGTTCTTTGCAACATAAAAATAAAGAAATTGGAGATATGTGGGTTATTGAGAATACTATTAAAGATTACGAATCCACTAAATCCAAAACTAACAAACTACACGGAATACTTAAACTTCGTATTCCTCCGAATGATTACAAGTTGAGGTTGAACCTCTTCAAGATGGTAATACAGGACTTAAACTCGCAACGCAAAGGTGAAAAAAGTGCCCAAATAAGAGTTAAGGAAATAAAAGAGATTTCTGAAATTATAAGCTATGAAGAACCTCCTGATATAGTATTATTTTTTGAGGTGTATAATTTTGTTCCGATAAATCGGAACACTATGTTTGATAGCCTGCCAATTCCCGCCGTAGCGGGATTGGAGTTTATCCCCGAAGGCATTCGGGGGCTTCGCTCCCAAAAAAGTTTGCACTACGAGATAGGCAAAATTAAAGACACGCTAAAGCTTGATACTACTGTCATAAATCCTATAACTCTTAAATTTCATAGAGATTCGCTTGGATTTGGCACACACTTTATTTATTTAGCACTTGGAGAGAATAAATTTCAGGATAGTGTTGTTATTGAAGCTCCCTTTTGGTATAAGGATTACGAGAAACGGGTACAACAATTACATTACATCGCAGAGACAGAGGAAATAGATTCGTTGCTTAAAACACCCGTGAATAAAAGAGAAGATTTGTGGAGTAAGTTTTGGGTATGTAAAGATTCCATATTTAGAATAGGGGCACAGGAGCTTGAAACTGAATACTTTAATAGAGTTAATTATGCGAATGAGCAATTCACCGCCGTCAGAGAAGGGTGGAAAACAGACCGCGGCAGAATATATGTAAAATTGGGTAACCCGAGCGAAATTTCACGCTACCCATTTGAATTGGATAGCAAACCATATGAAATCTGGTATTATTACGCCTGGAATTTACAATTCGTTTTCATAGATAAACAGGGCTTCGGCGATTATACACTTGAACAGCCAGTATTTTGGGACGAGCGAATTAGATTCAGGTAACCCCATTTGAGCAGTAGCTCACTTCGTTTCTATACAGAGTATATTTACCCAGCGATGAATATTGTCATCTCGCCTAATTCATTTAAGGGAGCATTAAGTAGTCAAAAAGTAGCCGATTATATTGAAAGAGGTTTAACCTCAAGCGGTTTAACCTCAAGCGGATTAAAAAAATCTTTGCTCTTAAAAACAGAGATACTAAAAATCCCATTAGCCGATGGTGGGGATGGGACTCTCTCTGTAATCATAGAAGCAAAAGGAGGTTCAACCTCAGGAGGTTCAACCTCATGTGGAAAGACTTACAAAAAACAAGTAACAGGTCCTCTTGGCACACCTATTGACGCAGAGTATGGAATTTTGTCGGCTTCACCGACATTACATTTGTCAGATAATACAGCAGTAATAGAACTTGCTAAAATAGCAGGACTCTCTTTATTACCCAAATTCTTGCCGCATTGGGCGTAAAATTTACAAATAAAGAAGGCAAGTGCTTTATCCCTGTTGGTGGTACACTCAAACTCATAAATAATGTAGAAATACCTTGTAATCTGCATATACCTGAAATTATTGTCCTTTGCGATGTTAATAATCCACTTCTTGGCGATAATGGAGCGGCAAAACGCTATGCACCACAAAAAGGAGCATCAAAAAAAGAAGTAAAACTGCTTGAGCAGGGATTAACTCATTTAGCTAATCTTACAGATAGTAAAATAGCTCAAAAATCAGGAATGGGTGCAGGTGGAGGAGTGCCGTTCGGTCTATCGCTTATTGGGGCTAAAGAGGTTCAACCTCAAATTGTAATGGGAACAAAGTTTATAATGGAATTAGTAGAGTTTGAAAAAAGGGCCCGCAATACCAATCTTATCATTACAGGGGAAGGAGAAATAAGTGAAAGCACTAAATACGGTAAAGTATGCTGGGAAGTGATGCGATTCGGTAAAATACACAAAATACCGGTAATTGCAATTACAGGAAGGATAAATAAGATAAATAGCCGATATTTTTGTGAACACGGATTAACTGAAATTTTTTGCCTTTCTAATAACAGGATGACGCAAGCATATTCAATCTCCCATACTGCTGAACTTCTGCAATCCACAGCTGAAAAAATAGGTCAGTTGCTAAAAAAATATTAAATTCAGCTATTTTTTTATTTTTTCTCTTGACAATGGGCAAATGGGTAATAAATTAAAAGCATAATGAAAAGATTAGGTATTGATTCTCTCTCTCTCTCTCTCTCTCTCTCTCT
>JACQXS010000084.1:0-5048 GCA_016208615.1 Candidatus Stahliibacteriota bacterium
TCTGTAAACCGGGCAAAAGGATTCTGCTGAACTCTAAACTCTGAACTCTTAACTCTTGACTCTTTTTCCTCAATCCCTATTTCACTTATACAAATATCATCTATCCAAAACCGATATGCTACACTAGCACCACCACTAAGACTACCACAATACATCCATGACTTTGTCCGGAACCTTATTCCCGTTATAGGATTATTTACACCTATAGAAACTTCACTCCAAATAGTGCTATCTTCCCACCTTTTTCCCCAAACTGTCTGCCAAATCCCATTTATCCGCGCATCAATAGCAACTGAGTCATCAAACCAACACGGATTATACCAGTACCATAGATATTTTATTTGTGCCTTAATTAAGCAATTCGGAATCTCATTAAAGATTTGATACACCTCTGTTTTTGCATAAGCTTCACCATAGCACCAACCAGAACTACCTAACCTAACATATGTTTTTAAATAACAACAATTCGGTAGTGAGCTGCCTGTGTCTGGCATAACTTGTGCCACTGCTGTTTTAGTGCAACTTCCACTCATAGCCGTATCTGTTTCAATCGTCCATCCCGTATCCCACGGTGTCATATCAAATCCAGGATTAAATATTACATTCTCCGCCATTGCATATATTGGTAGCACTAAAACTATAAACACAAAATACTTTCTCATTTCACACCTCCAAGTTTTATCACTTTTACTGGCTTATAGCCCTTTACTCTTACAAAATAAATACCTGGCGCCAATTCTTCTCCTATATGCACTTGGAATTGCTGGTTATAAGGTATAGTATGTACCATTTTACCGGCAATATCGTATATCTTTACTTCTTGTTTTTCACTAACCCCTAATCCCCAAACCCTAATCTCCGTAACTTTAATAAATGGATTTGGAGACACTTCTATTCTTACTTCTGACTTCTGACTTCTGTCTTCTGTTTCCTCTATTCCTGCTTCATCTACTTTTATAAGATAGACATCATAAGAGCCAGCACCAAAAGAATATGTATATCCCGTGATAATAAATCCGCTATCTTTAGTCTCTTGAACTGAATAGCCACCATCCTCCTTATCCCCACCATATGTTTTAGTCCATAAAGTATCACCCGCTGAATTCGTTCTTATAAGATAGACATCATCCTCACCTACGCCAAAAGAATATGTGTTTCCTGCAATAATAAAACCGCCATCTTTAGTCTCTTGAACTGAATAGCCCCAATCCCAGCCATCTCCACCATATGTTCTTGTCCATAAAGTATCACCCTCTGAATTAGTCTTTATAAGATAGACATCAAAAGAGCCAGCACCAAAAGAATATGTATATCCCGTGATAATAAAGCCGCTATCTTTAGTCTCTTGAACTGAATAACCACAATCCCCGCCATCTCCTCCATATGTTTTAGTCCACTCCTCCGCATTTACATCAGCAAAAAATATGCTCATAAATCCAATTCCCAAAATCATAACTCCTCTAACTTTTCTCATCTCTTTTTTAACCTATCTCACTAAGATTAGTTTTTTGACTTGCTTGTAATCTTATGCCGCTTATAGGGCTACTTATACCTATCACTATTTCCTTCCATGTAGTATCACCACCATAGTAGGAATCGGGTACCCTTTCCCAAATTTTCTGCCATATATTGTTTATACGCACCTCAATAAAATTGGGGTTAAGACCATAACCACATTCCGAAAAACCAAGTGACCACCAGCATTTCACCTTCATTTTAACCGTACAAGCCGGAATCTCATTGAAGGTTTGGGATATTGTTGCTCTTGCCTGAGCTGCAGCCCCACCCGGAGAACAATTTATCCAAGCAACAGTTTCTAAATAACAACTATTCGGCAGCGAGCTACTTGTATCTGGCATAACTTGTGCCATTGCTGTTTCAGTGCAAATTCCTCCATATCTATTCGTAGCTGTATCCGTTTCTATTGTCCATCCCGTATCCCACGGTGTCATATCAAACCCCGGATTAAATATTACATTCTCCCCCATTGCATATATTGGTAGCACTAAAACTATAAACACAAAATACTTTCTCATTTTACATCTCCAAGTTTTATTACTTTTATCGGCTTATACCCTTTTGCTTTCACAAAATAAAATCCCGGGTGTAGATTTTCCCCAATAATACTTTCTTTTGTCTTTTCTACTAACCTACCCATCATATCATAAACCTGTATTCTGTTTTCTGTCCTCTGTCCTCTGACTTCTGTGAATATAACAAATGGATTAGGGAATGCTTTCAACTTTTCACTTTTCATTTCTAACTCTTTACTCTCTTCTACTCCTGCTTGCCCTACATAAATATCATCTACCCAGAAGTAAAATAATTCAACTGCACTACTACCAAGACTACTGCAATACAGATATGATTTTGTACGGAACCTTATCCCAGTTATAGGATTGTTCACACCTATAGAAAGGTTGCTCCAAATAGTGTCAGTTTCCCAACCTTTTCCCCAAATTGTCTGCCAAGTCCCATTTACCTGCACATCAATGGTACCTTCGTTGTAGCTACCTCCACCATCTCCCCCCCCTAGATATTTTATTTGTGCCTTAACTGAGCAACTTGAAATCTCATTAAAGATTTGATACACCTTTGTTTCTGCATAAGCTGTACCCCCACACCAATTAGCAGGATAAGGATCTAGTTTAACATAAGAGCTTAAACCACAACAATTGGGGGGTGATTTTCCTGTGTCTGGGATAGCTTGTGCCTCTGCTATTTCAGTATTACAAGAACCACCAACAGCTGTATCTGTCTCTATCGTCCATCCCGTATCCCACGGTGTCATATCAAATCCAGGATTAAATATTACATTCTCCCCCATTGCATATATTGGTAGCACTAAAACTATAAACACAAAATACTTTCTCATTTTACACATCCAAGTTTTATCACTTTTATCGGCTTATACCCTTTTATTTTCACAAAATAAAATCCCGGTGGTAGATTTTTACCAATAATATTTTCTTTTGTCTCTTCTACTAGCCTGCCTGTCATATCATAAACTTGTATTATATTTCCCAGCTTTAAGTCTCTAATTTTCATACCATTAATAAATGGATTAGGGAATGCTTTCAACTTTTCACTTTTCATTTCTAACTCTTTACTCTCTTCAATTCCTACTTCATTTATAGAAACATCATCTACCCAAAAACAAAACGATAGGGAAGCGCCATAAATACTAGAGCAATCTATCAGTGTCCTCAAATGGAACATTATTCCGGTTATAGTATCATTTACACCTATAGAAACTTCGCTCCAATTAGTGTCATTTTCACAACTTTTTCCCCAAACCGTCTGCCATATACCATTTATCTGTACATCAACAGTAGCTGTATCTATCCACCCGCACATAGACGCATTCCAGCTCCAGAAATACTTTATTTGCGCCTTAATTAAGCAACTTGGAATCTCATTAAAGATTTGATACACCTTTGTTTCTGCATAAGCCCTTCCGCCACACCAACCAGAACTACTTAATCCAACATAGGTTTTTAAACGACAACAATTTGGTAGCGAACTTCCTATGTCTGTATCTGCCTGTGCTTGTGCTACTCTGGAAGCACAACTACCCGAAGTAGCCGTATCTGTCTCAATTGTCCATCCTGTATCCCACGGCGTCATATCAAACCCCGGATTAAATATTACATTCTCTCCCATTGCATATATTGGTAGCACTAAAACTATAAACACAAAATACTTTCTCATTTTACACCTCCAAGTTTTATTACTTTTATCGGCTTATAACCTTTTATTTTCACAAAATAAATTCCCGGCAATAAGTTCTTCCCTATTTTCAATCTGTCATTCTGAGCGTCAGCAAAGAATCTCGCTTCCTCCACTAATTTACCTGTTATATCATATATCTTGACTTCTTGCTTCTCACTAACCCCTAACCCCCAAGCCCTAATCTCTGTGGCTTTAATAAACGGATTTGGATAGCACTCAACTATAGGTGTATTTGAATATCTTGTAAATGAATTTTCATCAATTCCAATTGGTACTTTATAATGATAACCTAAATCAACCCATCCAGTATCTGGTTTACCATCCGCTGTATTACCCATTCCCGCAAACTCTTGCCCCACTATAAAATCACCGCAATCTACAACATCTTTTTGATAATAATTACCGCTCGGCCCTATAACAAACCACGGGTCAATGTTTATATTATAAAAGCTATCACGAAAAACAGGACCATACCAAGAAAAATTACTTACTCCATCAGGAACATTAAAAAGCTCATCATACATATTAAAATAAAAATCATTATATCCAATTAAAACTTTGCTAAGGTCTAAACTATCTGAACAAAATATACCACCTCCTGTATCTGCAAGATTAAAAGTAATTATATTGTCTCTTATAATTATAGAATCATTTACCATAGAACCCTTATCACAATAAATACCACCTCCATGTCCCAAAGATGCCGTATTCCAGATAGAAATTGCCTTATTGTGAACAAATGTATTATTAATTATCCTTGCAGGCGGAGTGCAATAAATTCCTGCTCCCCCACCCCCATAGTAGTTATTTTGACCATCTCTATAACCATAGGCATAATTATTATCTATAATATTATTAAAAATAACAGCCGATGAGCACTCTATACAACTAATCCCTCCACCATATATTATACTTGGATAGTCACCCTCCTCAATCGCTCTGTTACCTTGTATGATATTATTCTTAATAATTACCTTTGCATTTTCAACATATATACCTACGCCGCCCTCCCCTTTTCCCCATGGCTTACCTTTTGATGTAAAGGTATTATTTTTAGCTGCTTCACCATAAACCACATTTCCTGTTATTATATTATTTTCAATTAAAGCATACCCTCCGTAAATATATATACCAGCACCTGCATCCAGGTCCTGACACCATCCATATGCCCAATTATCACGAATAGTATTATTTTTTATAATTACATTTGAATATGTAGAGAATACCCCTCCCCCCCGGGAATTAAAATAATTAGGCCCTCCACCATTACATAGAGTAAAACCATCTATTGTAACTGTATCAATTAGACTATCGCA
>JACQXS010000084.1:5064-8668 GCA_016208615.1 Candidatus Stahliibacteriota bacterium
TTAACATTAATAATTGTATTTTGTGGCCCGTCTTCACTCATTAAATATACCCTTTTCATACTTATTCCGCCATAGTAAATCCCTGGTGCTACAAGTACAGTATCACCAACATTAGCAGAATCAATCCCTTCTTGAATTGTAGGGTAATCTGCTGGAATATGAATTATTTTTGCATCTATATTACTTATAATAGCTATGCAAAATACAAAAATTAACCATTTTTTCATTTTGTCGCCCCCCTTTTTACTTTTTTAACCTATCTCACTAAGATTAGTTTTTTGACTTGCTTGTAATCGCCTGTTGAGGCGGAGCCGACCTGTCCCGATAAGGAACGAGACGGGAAATCCCGATTTATCGGGATTGCTTCTAATTTAGCAAAGTAAATACCGCTTGTCAAGTTTTTGTGTCCCAAAATGTAAAAGTTCTCTTTTCACCTGTATTAGAGCAATTACTTTCTACCGCTATTTTCCCTTATTTTCTTAAAAGAAGCAATTTTTGGGTCCCGACATATCGGGATTTCGGGTTCCCCTTAATCTGTGAAAACTTACCTGTTTTTCCGCCTGAGGCGGATCCCGAAAGCCTTCGGGATAATTTTACAAAATACACCCCTGACCTCACGCTTTCACCTAAATCATCTTTCCCATCCCAGACTACTTTGGTAATTGTATTGGTAATTAGAAAAGTCTTGACCACCCTTCCCGCAAGGTCATAAATCTGTAATTGTGTGTCTTTTAACTCTGAACTCTGAACTCTAAACTCTATAACTGTCTTTTGGATAAATGGATTGGGATATGCTTCTAATTTCACATCTTGTATTTTGGAATTCGTAATTTCTTCAACAGCAACAGATTCATAAATAGTAAGCCTCACAGGTTCTTTAATTAATAGTAGTTCAAGCACCGTGATTAGATTTGAAGAATCAGTTTCAACTATTCCCTCTTGCAGAGTATCACCATTTGATACTTTTACAAGATTCCAAGAATAAGTATGTCCCGGTTGGGGCTGCAATTGTTGCAATCTGCGTGGCGTAACATTAGCTAAAATTGTATCAGCTTCAGGAATATCGTTTGGATAAGATGATTGAAAAACAACCCACATTGTTACGGCCCACCTATTTATAGTATCTACAATACTTTCTGTATCCCATTCTAAATACCCGCCCCAAGTCCCCCAAACATCTCCATTTACAGGGATACCGTTCCCGGGGTCAGGTTGCCGACCCGGAGTTACAAGGTCTAAATCCGTACCAGAAAAAGCGGGAAATGATTGATTTTTACGAAACCGCGTAAGATATGATAAATTAATATGTTCTGAAAACCTAAAGTGTGCTCCAACCCAATTTATATGCTCGCGTTCATCCCAGTATAAAGCAAAGCCGGTCTTAGCCGAGTCCAATTTTCTGTATAAATCGGGTTTCTCTGCCCAAGTAGCATTTGTGTCATTTTTGCCAGATGCTATTATTGTAAATGGCCAATCTGTAGAGAAAAGTTGCAGTCTCCACTCTTCATCCAGAATATCATAAATTCCTGTGGCTCCATCAAAATTGGTAGCAAGATTTTGAGTAGGGGTACCAAAAATTGGATAAATACGGTACTGGTCATTGAGCACTTTAATCCCTCGTAGCAAAGGTACATACGATAATCCCGCACTAAATAGGTCTGCCCTTAATTGACTATGCAGTAATGTACCAACCCCACCCATACTAATCCCTGTTAAAGATATGCGTGTAGTATCCACTGGTAAGTTGTTTTTCAACCATTCCACTTCCCACCATACACGGCGTGCAGTATAATTCACTACTATTGCCGAGTCATTTGGATACAAAAGAGTAAAACGATTATATGTATTAGCATAACCCGTCCAAAAAGTATTTCCTTCTACTATTTCGCTTCCTATGGAATCTCTAACACTAATTCCATCATCAAGGGCAACAAAAAAACCACTGACAAGCGAATACCTGAAAAGACCTTCCTGAATAAGATTACTACCACCACCATGAAGTGCTATTACCAGAGGTAAATTCACAGTTGATGTACCTCTCTTCCATATCGCGAAATTAAAGCCCAATCCATTACTATATTCATTACCCATTACAGGATATTCAGGCAAACCCGCATCATAATCTCTCCTCCCATCTATCCAATGAGCATAGATAGTTACCACAGCATCCTGATACTGAATAACACAAGAAATAAAACCTATTGTTTCTAAAACAGGACCTATTGTATTTTCCGAACTAATACTTGTATCTCCAGATAGAACTACTGCATAATAAGAATTATTAGAAGTATAAGGAGTTACAACAAAATAAGCTTCATCAGTATCCACAGTTACTGTTCCTTTTGATGTATCAGGTAATTTCCATCGTGCATCAGAAACACAATCATTAAGACGAGTGTTTGCTCCATTATTCGCAAATACTTTACCAATCCAAGTGGCATTACTAATTGAAGTAATGGGCTGCAAACTATGATATATTTCGTATGTTGTATCAGATGGTACGCTTTCAGAATGTTCCCATATCAAGAAAGTCTGTCCCTGTGTATGCCAACCTTGTAAATTCTGCTGTGCATTAGCCGAACTAAATACACATAACAATATAATTACATAAACTTTTTTCATCACTACCTCCACACTACGATTTTTGCTAAAAACTCACTCACTTTTTAATAAAGCATAAAATGTTTTTTCTAATGATTTTTGACTCTTTAACTCTGCAAGAGATGGTGAAGATTCTTGAAACTTCTCAAGAGTATTGAAAAATCTATCCAATAGGTCGTTTTCAAAAGTAGGAACTAAGAATATGTGGACATGAGGTACCCTCTTGCCTCGTGCATACATACAAATGAAGTCAGGATTAAAAGTGTTTTTTAGTTTATCCGCTACAATGCGTGCTACATTAAATAAGCTATGAGTTTCTTCATCGGTTAACTCGTACCACCAGCACACACATGCCGTTTAGAAATAATCAAGCAATGTCCTTCAGAAAAAGGGTTAATATCCAGTATTGCCATTGAGAATTTGTCCTCATAAACCTTATAAGCAGGAGTATCCCCTTTAACTATTGAGCAAAATATACAACTCTTCATACTATTATACTCCTTTCGCTACTTCTGAACCAGAGGCTCATCAGCCTACGGCTGAAAAAGTAGCAATTTCTTAGTTTGTGAAAACTCACCTGCTTGAAATTTTACAAAATATATTCCCGATGACATAAGCTTTCCTTCATCATCTCTACTATTCCAAGCAACCGTATAAGTTCCTGCTTTCTGGGTATCACTTACTAATATCTTTACCAAATGCCCTGTAAGATTGTAAATTTTAAGGCTCACTGCGATAGACCTCGGCAATGAATATTTAATTATCACCGAACTGCTGAAAGGATTAGGAACATTCTGTAAGATAGGAGGAACATCAAAAATACAATTCTCTTTCTCCACGCTCGTAGTTTTTTTAATAAGTCTTATCAATTGAACTGATGGTGCTACCATTGTTTCCTGAGTTGCGAATGTTGAATCCAAATAATCCGCTGTTTCAATAAGGTCTAAATTATAAACTGAATCCAGAAGATATCTATAGTAAGTAAACTCTCCGTTTTCCCACG
>JACQXS010000085.1 GCA_016208615.1 Candidatus Stahliibacteriota bacterium
AAAAAAGATAGTTAAATGGTTAAATTAAAGTGGGTAGGACAGACATTTTTGTCTGTATGGTCAGGCAGGAATGCCTGACCTACCGGGCAGATACAAGGGGTTTATCTAAGAATCATAAGTTTGGCTACTGCTTCTGACTCGTCTTTTGTTATGCCTTCGGATGTGGCCTCAATTTTGTATATGTAAATCCCATTGCCTACCCTATACCCAAGTTCATCTCTTGTATCCCAATAAATCTGATTTACTCCTTGTGATTTATTTTCTAATGGTAGTGTCCTGATAAGCCGACCGGCGATGGTATAGATTTTCACTTTTACCATTGCAGATTTAGATAAGAAGAAAATAAGTGCCGTATGCTCACCTCTTACAGGGTTTGGGTAGTTCATCACTTCTTTAATTTCAATCTGTTTAGAGGAGACAACTTTTACTCTAACCTTGCGTGTAGTAATGTTCCCCAAATTATCCGATGCTTTTACTGTCAGTGTATCTTCTGTATTATTTCCCTCAAGTGATAGTGAGTAATTAAATCTGCCTTTCTGTCCACTTCCAAGGTCATATTGGAAGTAGTCAGCTAAATATGTAATTTTACCTGTATTAACTTGTAATAGTAATGCTAACGAATGAACTGTATTAATTCCCGATTCATCTTCCAGTACTCCTGTGAGCGTGAATTCACTTGGTACTATTGTGCCGCTATCATTGATAATCTTACCATTAGCATAAAGTTCAATTCTCGGTCCAATAGAATCGTCTGGGTTTGGGCTTCCCTGAGTAATAGCAACTTTAACCGCTTCACCTCCGCAAGCTGTATCATTCCATGCGAATACACTTATTTTACCATTCCCGCCGCGCAATAGTGGATCCAATTCAATAGGTATAAAGAACTCTTGTTCCCAATATCCATTATCTAATTTAACTAACCCTTCAAACAAAATATCTTCACTTAATTGGTCATTAATCATTCTACCTCGCATATTATAGTCACAGTGGGAACTGTGAAGATAAGAGTACTCTGAGCTCATCACAGTAATATAAGCGAACTTTGCCCCTTGTACTTGTCCTGATACTTTTAATGGCTTACCACCTCTAAGAGTATCTGGGAAGCTATCAATAGTTGGTTTCAGTGTTCTCAATGGTATCCGCGTAGAAGGGTCAGCGAATAAATTGACATTTGTTTCGAGTAGGAAGTCCAAATTTATCCCATAAACTCCCAATCCTAATGTTCGTTGAGGATTTACTAACATATATGTGATCATCTGACTTGCTTCTCCACCTGAGCGATATGTAGCTCTGGTAGATGCCAGTGTTCCGATAGATCCCTTGCCTTTTACTTTTTGTAAATAGTCCGCCATCCCATTTTGGGTCTCGCGTTCAAAACATCCTACGCCACAGGACCAAAAATGTGATACCGGTAGTTTTATCTTGTTAGAAAGTGCATCTATATCTATTGGGTTATACATAAGTATTTCGTGACATAATTGCACAAGATTACCATGTCCGCCAAAAAGCGTCATAAATGGTCCTTTGCTCCATCTTTTTCTTAAATCTGCCTGTGCAGTAGGTTTTGTTGACCCCATATAAGGATAATTCATTGAGTATAACTTAAATATATCGCACTCGTATGGAATTTGTTTTGCTAATCCCTCCGTATAGTTCACAAAAGTACATCCGTCTGGGTCTTCGTCATCCGCTATAAGTAAAATCCGATTCCACCATACTCCTGGGTTCTGTTCATACTTAATAATCTTTTCTACTATAACATCTCTTGCCTCTTCTTTTGTTGCCGCTGTAATCCTACCAATAGCAATGTTTTGGTTCGTGTACCAATGGTCATCACATCTATTATCCGTAGGCGGGTAGCCATATTCTCCAACCTTATATCCCTCTTCATATGGAGGGACACGGTTTTTTATTAACTCATCATCCCGATAAGCATATGTACCTGCACCTAAAAGTAGGCAGTAAGAGATATCCCAATTATTATAAACAAAGCTGAGAAAATTTCTGATAGAATATGGAGAATGGCGTAACCCCCAACTAAAGTTATTATAAATCTCTTCGCAGGAGAACACTTCTGTCTGCAATCCTTGCTTTTCTCTGTGAGATTTTAATGTCTTGGCATAATCTAAGAACTCTGGGTGTGTAATGATAACAAAATCCATCCCTCCTGTATGATTACGGATACTATAAGGGCTTTCTTGTTTAAGAGTTATGGTTTTGTAATTAGTGCTGGCATAATAATATCCACTGTTGCCTTTGAATTTCGTTACTCCATTTTCGTAGTTCACATTGTAAATTAACTTTGGATTAAGTGGATTAGAGGTTTCAAAAATAACGGGCATTGTATCAAAGCCTGAGATTTCAAATTGCTGTTCATCCTCTGTACTTTTGAAATCTAAATTCCCATTCTGGGTATGGTATTTTTTCTTATAGCCGATTTCAAAGTAGTCAAAGAAAATAACATCCTTGCTTAGTGAGTCTCTATACATTTCAAAAGTTAGGGTATTTATCCCATTATGCAATACATTACAAGTAGCTGGGATAATAGTAGGATACATATCTTCATTTCCTCTGTTTTTCCATGTAGTGTCTTTACATATGGTTCCATTTAAGTAGATTCTGACATTATGGTTTAGGTTTTGTGCAATCGACTGTTCTGCCTTAAAAGTGCTTAGCCATCCATAGACGGCAACTTTTATATTGCCAATACTTTCATAAACTCCTTGCACCTCAAAAGTATAGTCTTTTTTAAGACTTGTTGCTTCTTTTTCTCTGACCATTTTTTCCCATACCCATGCGAGTCCGCTTTTTCCCGGACATTCCATATCACTTTCAATATGAATAGTGTCAATAAAATAGGATGGGGTTTCTAAGTTGGGAGTGGTATCACCTGATATACTATCCCGTCTGCCCGGATTTCCACTATATGTCAGCCAATAAACATTTGTATTCGTATATGGATTTAAGAAGCCTTCCCTATTTTTACCCCACCCATTAAGTGAAGTAGCATAGAAGATTATAGAAGTATCAGGCAAAACATTAATAGGTATTTCTTTTAATGTATCCAAGCTATCAGTTACCATTTTGCTTCCGCCATTATAGAGTTTTATAGTTGTAGGGTCTATATTAGTCATACCCGCATTTTTAAGTTGGTTAGTCCCTATTTTGTATATTCCCTCATTTTGTAGCTCAATCTTATACCATGGACCGGGCTGATAGATAATCGGTTTTATTTCTCTTGTCTTTCTCCAATTTTTTGCCTGTTCATAATTGATAAGCACACTCTTAAATACAGGGTCAAAAATCTTATCTCCTCTCATCTCTCCTTTGCCGCCTTGAAAATCTACTCTTACTCTTATTTTTTTGTGTATTAGTAAAGTGTTTTGCTTGGGATTATACCTGGCAGGATTAAGCCGAATTTTTAATACTTCTTGTGCCCTATACAAAGATTGCTCTTCTATGCTTACTATCATTTCAGGCCAATATGTATCAGCTGAATAGATAGATTTATCTATGGGGTGTATCTCCTCGGGCTGGTCAAACCCAAATGTAGGCGGAATATACATTCCTGTGGTTTCAGAAGTAATGGATTCAATAACTTTTACAGCTACCTTTGCACCTACCGGGACGCCTATTGAGATATATTTTATAGGAATAGAGGGTTTGCCTGGCTCAGGTTGGGTAATAGTATTCTGGATTCTTAATTCTGAATCCTCCATCTTGACTACGGGCGTATATACAAACTCTATACCTGTGATATCAGATTTCAATATCTCAATATCACTCAGATTAATGGGCTGCTGCGTAGTCAACTTAGCCGTCGCACTTAATAATAGCATAAAAATTGTCTTCATAATTCAATTATTAACTCTGAAATTCTAAATGTCAATTAAAATTTAGTTATCGGTGTTCGGTTATCGGTTCTGCCTCTTCTATTAGCATTATAGGGATATCATCCTCTATACGATAGGCAAGAAGACATTTATGGCATAACAATTTCTCATTTTTCCTGTCATATTCAAGGTCACCCTTGCACTTGGGACAGGCAATAATCTCTAATAACCTATTATCTAACATCTTTACCTCCTTTTATTTGATTATCGGTGTTCTGTTATCACATTACCCGGTAGTGGTAGTTTTATTTTTATCCATACTAATCTGTTGCCTGCTATCTTAAAACTTTTACCCCACACTTTTGGTATAATTCCAATAACCTCATCATCTACCATTACTGCAATTAATTGCTCTTTTGGCAACTCTTCTTCAAAATTAAGCTCAATCATAGAATTGCTATGGACACCTAATACCTCCGGTTGAAAGGTTGCATCCACTAACTTACACTCTATTTTTTCACCCAATAATACCGGCTCTGTAGGATTACCATTGACAAAATATACTCCTTTCTCGTTAGAGCTATGTGAATAAGTAGCCCGATAAAGCTCAAGAAAACCTTGCTGTATCAAGCTTTGTATTACTCCATTGTCAAGCGATTCAGCTAAACACTCAATAGTTAAGATATTTTCACTTAATTTATATTTAACTTCTTCTGCTCCATACAATTCAAATCTTTGTTTTAGTATCTCGGCTACAGATTGTATGAGTGTATCGGATATTGTTAGCTCTATTTTGTGCATAGTCATCAAAGGGTTAATAATCTTATATTCCCCACCCCTGCTTTCTGTCCCGCCTGCTGCCCCGCCCGCTGCGGGATTTTTAACGGGATTTCCAACAATACTTTGAACCTCAAACTCCCATTTTATATTTTTTTTTTTTTTTCCTACTTTTTGGGGTAAGCAAGTTTTAGTATCAACCCATATAGTGCCGTATGTAGTGTCATTAAACAATCTGGGGTCTATAAAAAGTATATTAGCTCTAAATTCATATACAAAACTTCCGCTTTCTATACACTTAAATTTATATCCCTTCATAGAACATACTAATTCAAGTGTGTTAATAGGGTCAGTATTAAGAGTTCTTTGGCTTATTTTCCATTCTTTGTTTTCAAGTTTATATTCTTTGTCCAATATGCCGATGCCACTAAATTTTTCTTCGCTGTCATCCCCGCCGAAGCCACCGCTGAAGCGGGACAAGCGGGATTTTTGCTTCGCTTCAACAAATTTCCATACGCCTTCTACTTTTGTCTTGCCATCTATATTTATTCCTTTGAATTTACCTTTTACACCGGGCTTGTGGAATTCAATTCCAAATTCAAAACTCTGACCCGCCAATCTGCCTATAGATTGATGGACTTCATCAGGTGATGGGGGTTCAAGAGCGGGTGAGATGATAGTTTTTGAAACACATCCAAGTGTAAATATGATAGAGCAGATAAAATATTTACATATCTGTAAATTATTCATTGTAGTTTTTAATAATAGTGGAATAGATTGATGTCAAGTTAAAAGCATAAAGTTAAGTGGAAGTAGGAGAACTATATTTTAATGGCATATAATTAGTTTCTTAGTAATAGGTCCGAAATTGTGGCAGTGGAATTTTAGGAAATAAATTCCATTATTCATAAGACTAA
>JACQXS010000066.1:0-9914 GCA_016208615.1 Candidatus Stahliibacteriota bacterium
GACATTAAGAAATTATTATCCCCAATAATAGTGTCGCTTCCTTTTCCGCCATGAATAGTAACAAATTCTTTGATAATGTTGCCATTACCGATTTGAACATTTATTTCTTCTCCTTTATAGTTTATATCTTGTGGCGGATTACCAATAGATGCATATTCATAAATTTTACAAGAGCAACCTATTTTAGTCCCCTTTTTAATGATACAGCCCTGACCAATTTCAGTGACATCAAGTATCTCAGTCCCATCTTCAATATTAGCATATGGACCAATCTTAACCTTTTTGCCTAATACAGCACCTTTATCTATTATAGCAGTTGGATGAATCATATTAAATTACAAATACCTAAATGCCTATTTGAGATTGCTTCGTCGCTCTGCTCCTCGCAATGACATTTTTTCCATTTAGGAATTTAGGTGTTTAGGTATTTTGAATTTTATTATGTTCCCATATCCCACGCTTTCAGATACTTTTCTTGTTCCTCCGTAAGCTTATCTATTTCAATTTCCATAGCTTTAAGTTTCATATAAGCAATGCGCAAGTCAATCTCTTTTGGAATCTGATATACTTTTTTATCAAGTTTCTTCCCATCACTTACAATATAAGCAGATGCAAAAGATTGATTGGCAAACGACATATCCATCACTTCTGGTGGATGTCCATCAGCACACGAAAGATTAACTAACCTACCACCTGCAAGTAAGTAAATTCGTTTGCCTTCAATAATATATTCTTCAACTAATGGTCGCACTTCACTCTGAGAGGTAGCAAGTTTTTCAAGTGCCTTCTTATTTATCTCCACATCAAAGTGTCCTGAATTCGCAAGTATAATACCATCTTTCATTAACTTAAAATGCTGTTCATCCATCACATTTATGTCCCCTGTTAAGGTTACCACAATATCTGCAATTTTAACAGCTTCTGTGCTATGCATTACTCTAAATCCTTCCATTTGTGCTTCAAGTGCTTTAACAGGATTTACTTCTGTTACAATTATATTTGCGCCCATACCTTTTGCCTTTGCGGCAAATCCTCTTCCGCACCACCCATATCCACAGACACATAAGTTTTTGCCCGCAATTAAAGTATTAGTAGCTCTTAAAATACCATCTATAGTGGATTGACCTGTCCCATATCTATTATCAAATAGATATTTAGTCTCCGAATCATTAACCGCAATAACAGGGTAAGCGAGCACTCCATTAGCCGCCATACTACGCAATCTTACGACACCCGTTGTTGTCTCTTCTGTCCCACCTATCATATCTTTAAGCAATTCTTGTCGCTTTGAATGTAAAGTAGAAATCAGGTCTGCTCCATCATCCATAGTTATGTGGGGCTTAATATCAAGCACCTGATTTATGTGCTGATAATAAGTAGTATTATCTTCGCCCGTTATAGCAAAAACAGGTATCCCATAATCGTAGACAAGCGATGCCGCTACATCATCTTGGGTAGATAATGGATTAGAAGCACATAATCTAACTTCTGCACCGCCTTCTTTTAATGTACGCATTAAGTTAGCCGTCTCGGTCGTAACATGCAAGCACGCAGCTATTCTAATATCTTTTAATGGTCTTGTCTGCTTAAACTCATCCCTTATTTGTTTAAGGACAGGCATATATGAGTCTGCCCACAGAATCCTATTTTTCCCTAACCCCATTAATCCCTTATCTTTTATATCACATTCCATATTATCCTCCTAATTAAATCTGCCTCAAATTTTCTTTTTAACTTCTATCAATTCTATACCTTTTAAAAAGTTAATAGCCACCTCTGCTTCTTCTCTACTTATCTCCCAATTAAGAGCATCCGCTTCCTTCAATATTTCATCGGTGGTCATAGTTTTTCCCTCAATCTTTAGGATATGATGCATCTTTGCGGCAATTGACAGGGTTTTATAATCATTTGCTGTACCCAACTTTCGCATCTCTTCAAGAGTATCCTTTATCCTATTAGCTTGCTCTTTTTGTCTGTTCTCTATTAAAGAGGCAATCTCTTTTCCTATTTTGGGTAACTGGTATATGTAGAGACGAGACTCGGAAGTTACCTTAAAATCAAATGGCAAAAATGTTTCAAGTTCCTCTTTTACAATACCATTTGATTTTAAGCTACTTATTACTTCTGTAACTTCACTACTATACGGACCGTAATAATGGGGTGTAAAATCAAGCCCTAATTTAAGCTTTTCATTAAGAAAATATAAAGTCTTTTGGAGCAATGTTCTTCCAGCAATCATACCTTTGTCGCTGTAAGCGAGCGTCAAAATAATCAATTCATATGTCTTCATCTTAACACCTCCTCTATTATTTCAATCGTTTTATCCTTTCTTTCAGTGATAAATTTCTTTCTATCTTCTCTTTTCTCTATCCAATCTAAAGGAAGATAGATACGCAATATATCCTCTTCAGGATCAACAGCAGAATTACTAAAAATAGTCGATATCTGTGGAAAAGATTTTCTTCCTCCTTCCATAGTTTTCACCATTATTGTGTTAGTATCAATTCTGACCCCAGGCGATTTAAAAGTAGGATTAGAAACAGTCTGTTTATCTACTACGACTAATTTTGAATCCACTTCATTATTCACGCTATCTGGAAAATTAGTCTCATTAATTTTCGCAGAGAAGACCTCTTTCAATAGCTTGCGAGTTTTTATTCTTTTGAAATATTCTCTGGCAACTCCTTTAGCATTTGATAAAATTGTGTCCACAAGAGACTTATCATCGTATTTAAGATAGTTCTCTATAAATTCATTTGTGTCTTGAACTCTATAAATATTTTCCACTTCCTTTGACTCTTCTTCCAAAGCATACTTAATTCCACGGATTAACATAGCATCAGTTATTCTCCTCACTCTATGTTGATAAACTTGGGTATTCATATGATATTTCGCAAGTAATAACTGCTCCACAGGATGAATTCCATCTTCGTTTATACCTAACTGTGTCTTTTCTCTCCCAATTTCTATTAGAGTTAGACTTTCTATTACTTTGTCTAAGTCAAATAAACCATACTTGACTCCTGCAAAATAACTATCTCTTAAAAGATAATCAAGTTTATCTACATCTAAAGGACCTGATATTATATCCCTTTCTATACTCTTTTTTTCCTGCCTTTGAAGAATATGGGCTATTTTTTCCTTCTCATCTTGATTTAAGATATTACCTATTTCTTTGTCTTTTTGAATTAGTAAAATACTCATTAATTCATGAGTATTATGAGCTTTATATTTATCTAATAGTGTTTTATCCGCATATTCCTCCATTATTTGTTCAGAAACGTGCGAGAAAGGACCATGTCCAATATCATGTAAAAGTCCTGCTAATCGTAAAATTTTTACTTTCTCTTCATTTAATTCTAATCTTCTGGCTACCTTCTCAGCCAAATGCATCGTGCCTATGGAGTGTTCAAATCTTGTATGGTGTGCCCCGGGATAAACAAAACTTGCTAAAGCCAATTGCTTAATCTTTCTCAATCTCTGAAAAATAGAGGTATTTATAAGTTTTTCTTCCGTTTCATCATATTTAATTAAACTATGTATAGAGTCTCTAATTTCCATATTTTATTCTAAATCCTTCTTTGCCTCCTCTTCCCTTTTAATTCGCGTGCATTCGGGTTGCAAATTTCACTCGACCGTATCTTTTAATAATGTTGCTGAATCTGTTGCTTCCCATGTAAAGTCTGGTTCCTCTCTGCCAAAATGTCCATAACTTGCTGTCTTCAAATAGATAGGTCTTAAAAGATTTAGTTTCTTTATAATTCCATTAGGTGTAAGGTCGAATTGCTTATTTATCACTTCTTTTATTTTGTCATCACTTACTTTTCCCGTCCCATATGTCTCTACTTCAACTGATAGAGGGGTCGCCTTCCCGATAACAAAAGACAAATCTATTCTACATCGTTCAGCCAGTCCCGCTTTAACTATATTTTTTGCCAAATACCGTGCCATATATGCGGCACTTCTATCCACTTTTGTAGGGTCTTTGCCTGAAAAGGCACCCCCACCATGAGAAGCTACTCCTCCATATGTATCGCAAATAATCTTCCTACCCGTCATCCCTGTATCAGAAGCCGGCCCACCAATAACAAATTTGCCCGTCTCGTTGATATAATATTTAGTTTCTTCTGTTAGCCAATCACCTATTGCTGCTTTAATCACTATATCTGCTAATTCCTTTTTAGCCGTTTCTTTAATCCTTTTGCCTGTTGAATCAAGTATTGATTCAGTATGTTGAGCCGCAATAACTACAGCACTTACACCAATCGGCTTATCGTCCTCATATTCCACAGTAACTTGGGACTTGCCATCAGGACCTAAATAATCTAATATACCTTCTTTCCTTACCTGAGCCAGTCTATGTGTTAATCTATGAGCCAAACTAATGGGAAGTGGCATAAGTTCAAGTGTCTCATTACAAGCGAAACCCACCATCATCCCTTGGTCCCCTGCTCCTCCAACATCTACTCCTTGGGCAATATCAGGAGATTGAGTTCCTATAGCATTAAGAACTGCACAAGTATCAGGACAAAAGCCAAACCGCTGATGATAACCTATCTTACGAAGCAAATTACGAACTAACACAGGCAACTCAACATATCCCGTAGTCGTGATTTCACCACCTACTATAATAATACCGACTGAGGTAAATGTTTCACAAGCTACACGACTTCTCGGGTCTTGACTAAGTACTTCATCCAAAACCGCATCCGAGACTTGGTCACATATCTTATCTGGATGTCCCTCTGTTACATCCTCGGCTGTCCTAAATCTACGCATCATTACCTCCTATTTTGCTAAAATAATCTCTGAGCATCTGCCTATATTTAATTTACCTGCTGCTCCTTTTATTATTGTATTAGCTCCTATAATAGAATGTTCAAGTCGGCTATTCTCTATACTCGCACCTTGATTTATGATAGAATCAAAAATTATACTATCCCTTATGTCTGTATCCCTATCAATGCTAACATTTGGTCCTATAATTGAGTGTTCAATTTTAGCTGTGTTATGAATAAAGACAGGTTCTATGATTGTCAAGTTTTTATAGTTTTGACTTGGGGTATTTGATGTTTGACTTGATAGTAACTCACTATTTGTAGAAATAATAGTTTCAGGAGTCCCGCAATCATACCATTTATCTATATTAAAGGACTTAAAACAAGCTCCTTTCTCTAACATAGATTGGAAAGCATCAGTTAATTGGAATTCGTCCTGCCACTGCGGGATTTCCGCTACGCTACAAGCAGCCGTCTTTTTATTCTTGTTGATTAACTGGTCAAGGTGTTCAAAAAGCAAGTGGCTATTCTTGATAAAATTGACGCCGCAAATAGCTAAATTTGAAGTAGGATTAGTCGGCTTTTCAATAAATTTAGTTATCAAATTGCTCTCTGTTTCTACTATACCAAATCTTCGTGGGTTATCAACTGCCTTAACTCCTATTATACCATCTACATTCATATCTATTGGGATTTCGCCCTCAAAAATAGTATCCCCATAAATAATAAGACAAGATTCATCTTTTGCGGTCTCTCTTGTAAGCCATATAGCATGCCCTAGTCCCAGTGCTTCCTTTTGCTCTACATAGACTGCGTTAAAGTCATAATTTCCGCTCACATAAGCTTTTATCTTTTCGCCCATATACCCAACTATAAATATAACTTTATGTATAGACATAGCTTTTAGTTTATCCAAAATATGCCCCAATATGGGCTTATCACCTACCATCAAAAGTGATTTGTGAGTTGAATAAGTGTGAGGTCTTAATCTTTTACCTATACCGGCTACTGGAATAATGACATTCATTTAGATAGTTCTTCCTTCAGCCAATTTATACGCTCAACCGGTGTTGGGTCTATATTTTTAATTTTCGCTACCCAATAAGAGACCCAGTCGCCAAAATAAATGAGATAAAAAAAGCGTGTAAGTAATGAAGTGCCCTTTGACTCTATCTCCTGAATATCAGTATAAGAGATAAGCAATTGTTTTGTAAGTTCAATCCGCAGACTAACTCTCGGATGATAACTTTTATCTCTTAAAATTACAAGCAATGTATCAATTTTAGGTTCACCAAATCCTACTATTTCATTATGATTAAGCTCAGGCAATACATTATAATGGGCAAATTGTTTGGAGTTCTCGTTTATTTGAGCTACCCATCGCTTAGCTACACTTATAAACCTTGTATCACTATAAATTATGGGCAACTTGCCAACCAACTTCTCTGCCAGCTTGTAAGGAGTTGATTTATTAAGCCCAAACTCATTACTCATTGCAGAAATAAGGGATATAGTTTCTTCTAACTCTGCTTTTTTATTCTCAATTATATCTAACTTATTCAAGGCAATAATCATAGGCACAAATAGCCATCCTATTGCACAACGCGGCTGATACCCTTGCGGAATTCTAAAAATATATCTCGGATTTAACGCTTCAAGCTTACCACCCGAAGTAATGCAGATGATATTTTTCGTCCTCCTAATTGCCTCATTATAAGCCGAAAGCGTCTCCTCTGTATTACCGGAATAACTGGAAATAAATATAAGACTATTTTTATCCACAAAGTGCGGCAACTCATATCCCCTATTTACTATTATAGGAACATTAATCTCGTCTTGTAAATACCCGGCTAATAAATCACCTGATATGGCAGACCCGCCCATCCCACAGATGACAATATTAGATAAAGAAGTTATCTGGGGAACTTCTAATTGCTGGTGGGTAATAGAAGCATCTTTTAATTGGGAAGCAAAATTAAGCAATATATCTTTCATTTAATAAGCTCAATTCAATAATTTATAGTAAATTAACTGAACCCTCTGGCTTGTCAACTTTTTTTATTGCTCCCAAAAGTAAAAGTTGACAAGCTATCTTTTATGCTTATTATTAGCAAATTATGAAAAATGTTTGTGTGTTAGGTTCAACGGGCTCTATAGGGAGAGCGGCACTGGAAATTATTCATCACTTAGAGTCGGAATTCAACCTATTTGCCATAAGTTGTAATGCTAATACTTCTCTTCTTCGTCAGCAGATTGAGCTTTTTCATCCCAAATATGCTTGTATCACCAACCCTGACAAGGCGAGAGACTTTTCATCACTCCCGCCGAAGCGGGATTTCCGCTTCGCTACAACAAGCAGTACAACTATACTTACAGGAATAGATGGACTTAAAGAACTTGCTTCCCATCCTGCTGTAGATATTGTCTTAAATGCTCTTGTTGGAACTATAGGAGTTTTGCCCACACTTTCAGCCATAAAGAGCAAAAAGCGTATAGCTATGGCGAATAAAGAGACTCTTGTTGGATATGGTTCACTAATAATGCAAGAAGTGGAGAAAAATAATATAACTTTCATCCCAGTAGATTCAGAACACTCTGCCATCCATCAGTGTATTAATCAAGCCCATTCTTCAGTGCGTCGTATTATTCTGACTGCATCCGGGGGACCATTTTTGTCAACTCCTATACCCTCGGATATTACTAAAAATCTTGATGCCTTAAAGCATCCTGTATGGAAGATGGGTGAAAAAATATCCATAGACTCTGCTACTCTAATGAATAAGGGACTGGAAGTAATAGAGGCGGCTGTTTTATTCAATATACCGCCACAAGATATAAAAGTCATTATCCATCCTCAATCTATAATTCACTCTGCCGTAGAGTTTGTAGATGGAACTATTATTGCATGCCTTTCATTACCGGATATGAAATTACCTATCCAGTATAGTTTAACCTTTCCTAATCGGCTTCCCTCACTTATTCAGCCACTTGAATTGGATAAAATAGGGAGATTGGATTTTACGGCTCCTGATTTGGAGCGATTCCCCTGTCTTCGTCTTGCATACGAAGCAGCATATACGGGTGGGACAATGCCTTGTGTATTAAATGCAGCAAATCAAGTAGCAGTAACCGCATTCCTTGACAAAAAGATTAATCTTATGGATATACCTGTAATTATAGAAACTGTAATGCAAAGTCATCAGAAGACAGAAGACAGAAGACAGGAAACAGAAGACCCAACTATATTGCTAATTGAATCTGCTGAGCAATGGGCGGAAGTAGAAGCAAATAAGGAGGTCCAAAAACTATGTGGCTAACTTTTGTAAGTGCAGCAGTAGTGCTTGGGGTTTTGATTATAATTCACGAATTTGGGCATTTCATATTTGCTAAATGTGCGGGTATAAGAGTAGAAGAATTTTCTATGGGCTTTGGACCTAAACTTTTGCAAATAAAGAAAGGCGATACCGCATATAAACTATGTTTGATTCCCTTAGGTGGGTATGTGAAACTCGCTGGTGCCGACCCCGGTGAAGTCAAAGGCGAACCGTATGAATTTGCTGCTAAATCAATAATGATTAAAATAGGCACTTATCTTACCGGTCCTATATTCAATTATCTATTGGCTTTGGTAGTCTTTATTGCCCTGCCACTTGTGTATGGCATACCGTCGCTTGGCACAAGAATAATAAAGTCTGCCTCTAATACTTGCCTCCAATATGGGGATGAAATTGTTTCTATAAATGGTAAGGAAGTTAAAGTATGGGGAGATATAATAAATAATCTTTCTGCTGATAGTCTTTCTGCAACTGATAGTGTGAATTGTATAGTTCGTAGGACAGGTGAATTGCAAGAAGTTAAACTCAGTAAAGCAGATACTCTTGAGCCCTTTATTCCCGCAGTATTAGGTAAAGTAGTGACAGGAGGACCGGCATATAAGGCAGGGTTAAGAGAATTAGATTCTGTTATACAAGTAAATGATGCTATTATCCCGGATTGGGATAGTTTAGTCTCCATAGTTCAGCATCATCCGAGACAGGAATTACTAATAGGTTGGATAAGAGCAGGTAAATTTATGGATGCAAAAGTAGTCCCCGTTGCCGAGCAAGGTATAATAAATGATACAATTATAGAAATTGGAATGATTAAAGTAGGAATGAGAACTGCTAAACAATCAATTGGCATAGCAGCAGTTAAAGATGGTGCCTTACGAACTACAAGTATTATAGCTCTTACTGGGTCATTTTTTAAGAAGTTATTGGCTCGCAAAATATCAACTAAAGCTCTTGGCGGTCCAGTAGCTATTGTAAGAGTTGCCGGCGAACAGGCCAGATGGGGACTTGAAAATTTAATTATGCTTATAGGGTTTCTATCTATTCAGTTATTTATATTTAATTTAATCCCTTTCCCGCCTCTTGATGGTGGACAAGTACTGCTCATTATCATAGAGAAGATTAAAAAATCCCCTATCTCCGAGCGAACATTAAGGTTAGTACAGAATATTGGGTTTGCCATTTTGATTTTATTTGCATTTTACATCACCTTCAACGACATAGCACAAATAGTAAAATAGTGCTGTAAAGATTGATAATTTTTATGGAAGCAATCTTATTAAAAAGAGGTTAAATGCCAGAGTTCACTTTAAGAGCATTGATATTGGGTAATATATTGGCTCTCGTAATGTGTGCCGCAAACACCTATTTGGGCTTATATGCAGGGATGACAGTCTCGGCTTCTATTCCAGCCGCTGTTATCTCTATGGGTCTATTGCGAGGTATATTGAGAAGAGGCACCATATTGGAAAATAATATCGTCCAGACAGCTGCCTCTACGGGTGAATCGCTTGCTGCTGGAATTATATTTACAATCCCAGCACTCATTATCACCGGTATATGGAAAACTTTTAATTACTGGACTACAACAGTCGTTGCCTTGCTTGGTGGGCTTCTGGGTGTACTAATAATGATACCTTTTCGCCGAACCCTAATCGTGGAGAGCAAAGAATTAGTGTATCCGGAAGGCGTGGCTTGTGCCGAAGTTCTAAAAACGGGCGAGACGCGAGGTCCCGGCATTCTGTATGTTTTCTTTGCCCTCGGATTAGGTGCAATATTTAAATTCTTTGTCTCCGGTCTATCTTTT
>JACQXS010000066.1:9922-12568 GCA_016208615.1 Candidatus Stahliibacteriota bacterium
GAAGCGATATGTCTTGTGCTCTCCTTGGGATAGGATATATTGTGGGATTAAATATCGCTGTTCTTGTCTTTATCGGTGGCGCTATAGGTTGGATAATTGGTATCCCAATATATCTATCGCAATCCGGAGACTTTTCCAGTACAGACTTAATTTCTGTCTTCTATCGTGTGTGGAGTACCCAAATAAGATATATAGGAGTGGGAACAATGATAGTAGGTGGTATTTGGTCCATTTTCAGTATTCGTCACAGTATTATCAAAGGTTTTAAATCTACTCGCATCAACCGGAGTAGAATAGAATTGCCGCCATCGGAACAAGACCTATCACTCCATTCTCTTGGAATAGGATTACTCGTAGTCGCTATACCTCTATTTATATTCTATTGGTATCTGACACACTCAATATCCATAGCTCTTGTGGCAGGTATAGCTATGCTTATAACTGCCTTCTTTTTTGTCGCCGTATCCAGCTATATAGTCGGAGTAGTTGGCAGTTCAAATAACCCGGTTTCTGGAATGACCATAGTTACTTTATTATTCGCCTCCATACTATTGCTACTATTTAAACTTTCTGGCATTACTGGCATACTTGCAGCTCTGGGGGTAGCGGGTGTAGTTTGTTGTGCCGCATGTACCGCAGGTGACATATCGCAAGACCTAAAAACCGGCTACCTTGTCGGCTCTTCTCCACGATACCAGGAGATTACTCAGTTAATTAGTGTTGTAGTATCGGCAGTTATAATCGCTCCGGTACTAATTGTATTACATACGGCGTACGGAATTGGGACAGGTCAACCGGGTTCATTATCTGCTCCGCAAGCCTCTTTGTTCGCAAGTATTACTACGGCTATGTTCACTGATAAAGTATTGCCTTGGAATATGATTATAATTGGTGCTATTATAGGAGTACTACTAATAGTTACAGATGAAATATTAAAAGCACATACTAAATTCCGTACATACATTATGCCTACTGCGGTTGGTATCTACTTACCATTTGTCCTATCAGTGCCTATATTACTTGGAGGAATAGTAAATCATATCGTTAAAAAAGCTACTCGGAATAGCGATTCGGCGATAAACAATGGAATATTATTCAGTTCAGGTCTTATAGCCGGTGAATCCATAATGGGTATAATTATCGCCTTTATGATAGTAGGACACCTTAAGCTTCCTATTACCATAATAAAAAGCAACTTTATCTCTTTAATTGCTTTCGCAATAGTAGTGGGTATATTAACTTTTGTTTCACTAAAACCCAATACTACACCTAAAACTTCTGAGTGATAGATAAAAACATTTTATACTTGACAAGCATCAAACATTTTATTAAAATAGATTTACAAAGGAGAAAAAGATGAAATTTAACTTTATGCCCAGGGATGAAAATTTTTGGAATATGTTTGCTCGTGCATCAAAGAATGTAGTAGAAGCGGCTAAGAATTTTAAATTACTTATAGCTCAATGGGATTCAGTTGAAGAAAAGATAGAAAAAATCCAAGAGTTAGAGCATGAAGGCGATTTAATACGGCATGAACTTGTTGATAAGCTAAATCGCTCTTTCATTACTCCCATTGACAGGGAAGACATATATGAATTGAGTGGCGAATTGGACGACATAGTTGATATGATTCAAGCCTGTGCCGATAGGATGCAGATTTACAAATTGGATTTTTCGGGACCCCATGATGAAGGGTTATTAGAGCTTGCAACTTGAGAATGAGGGGGATACCGCAGTGAGAAAACTACTGAGAAATCTATTTGATGATAAATCAAAAATATCTCCGCTTGAAATAATACTATGGAAAGAGGTATATGAATTTGTTGAATCTGTAATTGACAAATGTGAGGATGTTGCCTGTACTATTGAAGGTATAGTAGTAAAAAATTGCTGATTTCCTTAAATAATGTTTGAACTTTCAACAGGTATTTATATAGTTCTATTCCTTGTACTTGCGGCTGAATTTGTCAATGGTTGGACCGATGCTCCTAATGCTATGGCAACAGTGGTATCAACTCGTGTGCTCTCACCATATAAAGCAGTGATAATGGTAGCGCTCCTTAACTTTCTTGGTACATTTTCAGGGACGGCGGTCGCTTTTACCATAGGCAAAGGAATTGTAAATCAGGAAATTATCAACCCTCAAACCGTAGCTGCGGCTATGATTGCAATCGTTTTGTGGAGTACCATTGCTTGGTATTGGGGACTGCCGACAAGCGAAACTCACGCACTTGTTGCTGGACTTGCAGGAGCAGGTTTAGCCGTTGGAGGTCCTTCAGTACTACTTTGGGAAGGTTGGAGGAAAGTTATTATAGGGCTTATATTTTCTACATTTCTTGGATTTAGTGGTGGACTTGCTATTATGACAGCTTTGTATTGGGGCTTACGAAAGAAGACGCCGACTCACGTCAATAGAGTTTTTGGTAAACTACAGATTTTGTCTTCTGCTTTTATGGCTTTTGGGCACGGAAGCAACGATGGTCAAAAGTTTATGGGTGTTTTTGCGCTTGTGCTCGTTATGGGGGGAGCTATGCCGGAATTCAGAATTCCAATAGGAGTGATAGTAGTATGTGCTGTAGTTATGGGAATAGGAACAGCTTGCGGTGGATGGAGAATTGTGAAAACAATAGGATTACGGCTGACTAA
>JACQXS010000027.1:0-19920 GCA_016208615.1 Candidatus Stahliibacteriota bacterium
TAAAATAATTTTATAGGAGTATTAAATACTTCTTGTGATTCAATAAAAAATGGACGCCTCTCTTGGAAATAAGTCTCGTATTTAGAGAGGTTCATGGTATAAGGGTCCGCCTCTATCTGTGCAAAATCTGGATAGGTAGTAAAAGAAAGCTGGGACGAGGTAAAACACCAATTAAAGTCTAACCCTGCCTGAGGATAGATAGAATTATGCTCATAACTCGCAAGACCAACAGGATATACTTCTAAATGTAGCCCCTGCTTACCAGGATTTATGCCTTTTAATATACCACACCTTGAAACCCTAAGTCCTTCTGATTGTTTAAGTGGTGCCCAAGATACATATTCGTTCTTTCGTGCTATACCTCTAAAAAAGTTAACCCCCCATTCAGTAAGTCCGGGCTTAAATCGCAAAGTCTTAAATGGAATTTTCATCTCCACATTATACCCATAATCAGTAATTTTAGCCGCCGAATACCATACCCAATCCTCTGAGGGATCTACATTTCTTCCATCATCCAAAATTTTACTATCACATTGAACGCCGCCTACACTCACATAAAATTGGTATCCTGTATTCTTATCCATGTCAACATCAAGCAAAACTCCGATATTATCTCCAACATACCAAGCATCTCTGGGAACTATCCTGTTATCCAATTTGTCTGGTTCCAACTCAAAACATTGGAACACGATGTAAATATTTTCTTTATCGTGACATACAAACACCTTGGTAGATTCACTAGGCATAGTATCTTCTGTAGGATACCATTGAACAAAATCATTTGCATAAATCACCTCATCGTAGACGAATTCTATATTCCCATCCATAGCAAGAGGAGTATCGATTTCATAAGGGAGAGAAATAATTTTGCAAAAAACAAGCAATGGGAAAAGTATTAACATTTTTTTCTTTTCTTCCGAATCTTTAGTCTTGTTCTTCTTTCTTTTCTTGTTTTTTGCTCACCATCAAGAACGCCGCTGAAACGATGACAGATAATATTGATAGACTTAAAGCCGCAGAAAATCCGTATTGAGTACTGAAAAATCCAAACAAATAAGTACAGATAATCGTCGATATACTTATAATGAGACTATAAGTAGAGAGAATGGTCGCTCGCTCCTCTGATGGAAGGAATCTATTAATAAAACCCATAAAAACAGGAGACTCTAAGCAATAAATTCCCATATAAATAAAATAGAAAATTAAAGTAAAATTATGTAATTCTCTCATCAGGAACAAAGAGACTGCACATCCTACACTCACCATACCCAACGTATTAAGATTACCTTTTAGCTTTTTAGTAATCAAGTGTGAATAACGAGGAATGAATATACCCTGAGCCATTATAGCTGCCAAGATTGGACCAAACCAATCTATAGGGATACCCAAATCTTTAAAATATGGTTGCCATAATAAAGAAATAATACCCGAAGAGAAGTAAAAGAAAAAACTGCCTCCAACTGCAAATATTAAAAACTTTCTCTTGAAGAGATAACAGGAACCATTCTTTACCTTCTGCCAGTATTCAGAAAAAGTCACTTTATTTGAAGAACTCTGTTTATGTATCTCCCTGCCTCTTACCATTACTAAGATAAATATTAGGAATATCCCTGCTCCTTCTACGAGCCAAATTTCTCTTAGAAATCCGAAATGTACCAAGCTGCTCCCTATGAGAAATCCTAACATACTGGCCAAATACCCGAAGCTACTCAACTTACCCCAAATTTTTGTCAGGTCAACATTAGAATCGGATGCCATAAGGGAATCAGCCAACCATGCTTCAAAAGCACCTGATTTAAAAGTTGCTCCGATACCAGATAGAATAAAAAAAACAAGTAGTAATAAGAAATGCCCACTAAAATAAATCCCAATTGACGCAAAAGCTCCTATTGCTAACGAGATGGAAACCGAAGTTTTCCTTCCCCACAAATCGGCAATGGCACCGGTGGGGATTTCTAATAACATAGAAGCAGCATGGTTTCCAATAATCAGCAAAGAGATTTGTTCAAAGGACAGTCCTATAACACTGCGGAAATATATTACCCAAAAGGGTGCCATTAATGAAGTAAAAAAAGCAGAAGAAGTTTCTACCGCCAAAAAGAACTTTAAATTTCCACATGCATTTCGCATTTTTTTAGCTGGTCAACAGAAGGAATAAATTTTCCAAATTTTAGGTAATTCTCAACAATACAATAATTAGTGGCACAAAAATTAGAAAAATTTCCACAGAGATCGCAGGGTTTTTTCTCCGCTAACTTGTAAGTAATTGATCTTATTCTCTGGGCTTTTTTACTTTGCCATATAGTAGTCAATTTTTTCTTTTTTATATTACCTAATAACACTGCCTTCTTATTATTACATTGTTCGAAAATACGGCAAGGTAGTACATCACCATTAGGTAGAATTTCAAATCCTAAAATTAGATTGCAACCCAAGGGTTTAGAAATTGGTATATCTCCATCTACAGTAATATTGTACTTTTGATGTAATTCTATTGTCTTTTTGTTAAGGTACATGATGTCCTTTTTAGAAGGAATAAAATGTTGCAAATTATTTCCATAATTCCAAGGCCTCAGTCTTGCAAATTGGACACGGGATACACCTAAATTTTCCAAGAGTACAACAATTTCTTCTATCTCCTTAAGATTGTGCTTACCATATGTAACCTCAACTTCTACTTCACTAAATGAAGACGACTTTTTAATATTTGAAATGCTATTGATTATTTTTCTAAATGTTCCATCTCCGCGGATAAAATCATTCGTTTTAGAATTTGAACCTTCTAGTGATAGAATATATGTGAGAACATGGAAATTGTTCATTAGTTGAATATTTTCCCTATTTAATAGTACTCCATTAGTAGAAAGTTCTATAAGAATATTATGCAAATAAAATATCTCCAAAATTCTCGAAAAGTCCTCTTTCATCATTGGCTCACCCCCGTTTAGAGATATTTTTAAAATTTCTTGGGTTTCCATTTGTTCGGCTAACCTATTTATATCCTCTACATTCAACCCTAAAATTTGTAAATCCCTAAAACTTCCTACTAAACAATGTTTGCATTTTAAATTACATTGATAAGTTAAAAGTAGAGATATGCCAAGTGGAGAAGTTAAACATGACCAATCTATTGGAGCATCTGTCGGAGCAACAGTAAAACTCTTACTATTTTTATCGTTTAATAACATTTCAGAAATTTCCTTAAATAGTGCTTCTATTTTTAACTTTACTTTTAATGGAGATATCCCTACTTCATTTGAAAGTATATGAATAATTTTTTCCTTATGATATTTCTTCTCTAACATTTTTATTACCTTATAAAGTAATATACTCTTATTTAAATAAAACTTGCGATTTCTAAAATCTACAAGCAACATCCCATTTTTTATTTTCTTAACTTTTATCCAAAAAGGCAAGTTCATAAATAAATTTATAACACGGGGGAAGAATATTTAATCTAAACTCTTCCCCCATCAATCCCTATCAGTATCTTAAATCACTCTACGTGTAGCAGACGGAACACATCCAAAAGATGTTAGTGCTTCCACCGGAACCATAAGAATATCCTCTTCTATTTCTCTTCTTAAGAGATCATTCTCTATTTCATGTTTTCTTTCCATTTTAATCACCTCCTTTCATTTTGTCAAATCTTTTCTCTTTGCACCATTGTCCTGGGTCGGTGCCACCCATTTCCAAATTACCTATGCCGTCACTGCCACTGTTACCGGGTCGCAGAATGGGCCCATTCGCTTCCGTCTATCAAACCATTGTGCCTTGTAAGCGATAGTCACGGTTGTATTATTATTAACATAATGAATGTATGGCGAATTCGTATCCATTGCCAAGAACCGCCATCCATCCTCAGTCGCCGGAATCCCACCCTCCGCATACCAAATTACCACGCCATCTATGCCTTGTGGTAGTGCTTCGCTTTCCCCCGGTGCTTGTGTCGGATACCAGTCAATTCTCACCTGTTTTGGTCCGGTGCATTTAGCTTCCACCACAGGAAGTGGCTCGGTTTGGACGATTTGTTCCGAGAGTGGTGTCTTTGTTGTGTCTATCACCGTAACGCCCAGCCCTTCTTTTTGTGCATCCGTAGTCTCTGGTCGTGCCTGTACCTTTTTGGTCTTCTGACGGATTACTGTTTCAAATGTATCGCGGGCGTCGTCTTTGATTTCAGCTTTCGCGCGAGCTGTATTTTGGGCAGTTATATGACTTGGATAGGCAGCATTCCAAGTTGCTTGTGCGACCTGCAATTCGGTTACATCTGTCAATGTAAGGCCGAGCAGCCCCGAATTTGCAATTACATAACTCACAAAAGCATTCTGCCATGTGTCAAAATCACCATCCGCCCTCGGCACATAATCTTCTCTTCTCCCCATGTTCTCACCTCCTTTTATTTATACATCCGTGTAACTTTCCCGTAGCTCCCCGGAACTTTTGTGGATGTCCACGGAACTTCTGTGGACATGCCCGGAACTTCTGTGGACATACCCGGAACTTTCGTGGACATACCCGGAACTTCTGTGGACATACCCGGAACTTTCGTGGATATACCCAATTCTTTTGCGTACCTTTCTAATAGGTTATGATTAAATGGATTAAGTCGGGAATAATCTTCTGAAACAAGTTCAGGGTTGGGTAATTGAGCCATTAGAGTATTGATATATCGTGTAGAAGCTGATTTCCGCAGAGAGAGAGAGAGAGAGAGAATCAATACCTAATCTTTTCATTCTGTTCTTAATTTATTATGCTTTTTCATCTTGTCAAGCAAAAAATAAAAAAACTTTTTTTGTTGACTATCTAATTCTATGTAGTAAATCTCTCTAATGGAATTAGCTACCCGCTATAATCCTTTTGAGGTAGAGCAAAAGTGGTATCAGATTTGGATGGAGCGTGGCTACTTTAAGCCATTACCTAACCCAAATCTTAACTCTTTTACCATTGTTATTCCGCCACCAAATGTTACGGGTATTCTCCATTTAGGGCATGCATTAAATAATACTATCCAAGACATATTTATTAGATACAAAAGGATGCAAGGATTTGAAACTCTGTGGCTACCCGGGGTTGACCATGCCGGGATTGCTACTCAGGTAATAGTAGAAAGAGAACTCTTAAAAGGTAGTACGAAAGAAGAAATCGGGAGGGATAAATTTATTGCTCTTGCTTATGAATGGGCAAAGGATAAGAAAGCTACGATTCTTGAGCAACTTAAAGAACTTGGGTGTTCTTGTGATTGGGAGAGAACAAAATTTACATTAGACCCGGAAATGAGCAATGCTGTGTATGAAGCATTTATTCGGCTCTACAATAAGGGTTGGATTTACAAGGGTGATTATATCGTGAACTGGTGCCCGAGGTGCGAGACTGCCATATCTGACTTGGAAGTAGAGCATCAGGAGGAGCAAGGGCATCTCTACTATATTAAATATCCACTCACCACAGGCGAATCTATAACAGTAGCCACTACAAGGCCTGAGACTATGCTCGGTGATACTGCTTGTGCCATCAATCCACAAGATACGAGGAATGCGTGCTATATAGGTAAAACTGCGATTTTGCCCTTTGTCAATCGTCCTATCCCTATTATAGCAGACGAAAGAGTGGACCCACAATTTGGCACAGGGATAGTAAAAATTACTCCTGCCCACGACCCCATAGATTTTGAAATTGCCGAATACCACAAGTTGCCCAAAATACTGATTATGGACAAAAGGGCAATAATAAATGAAAATGGTGGCAAATATAAAGGATTAGCAAGATTTGATGCCCGTCGACAAGTAATAGATGACCTTAAAGGAATGGGTGTATTAGAGAAAGTAGTGCCTTATACTTATGCTGTTGGTCATTGTCATCGCTGCAATACTATCATAGAGCCGATGTTAAGCACCCAATGGTTTGTGCGTCAAAAAGAACTGGCTCGCCCAGCTATATCTGCGGTAGAAAATAACGAAATTAGGTTCTATCCTGAACGGTGGAAGGGAGTATATCTAAATTGGATGTATAATATAAAAGATTGGTGTATCTCTCGTCAAATATGGTGGGGACATCGGCTGCCTGTTTTTTATTGTCAAGATGAAATGGAACAAGATGCCAATAGAAGACAGAAGACAGAAGACAGAGGACAGAAGACAGAGAAAAGCAATTTAGGTTGTAATGAAATTATAGTAGCGAAAGAGGCGCCTGTCCAATGTCCCAAATGTGGGAATAAGAATTTAGTTCAGGATACTGATGTATTGGATACTTGGTTTTCGTCCTGGCTATGGCCAATCTCTACACTTGGTTGGCCTAACAATAGAGCAGACCTTAATCGCTTTTATCCTACTTCTTTATTAAGTACCGCACCTGAGATTATATTCTTTTGGGTAGCCCGAATGATAATGGCGGGTTATGAGTTTATGGGCAAACCGCCTTTTAATACTGTCTATCTACACGGCACAGTTAGAGATGCGAAGGGTATAAAAATGTCAAGAACATTAGGCAACGGCATAGACCCACGCGAAGTGATAACCAAATATGGCACAGATGCAGTGAGATTTTCGTTAATCACCACTGCGGGTGAAGGCGGCGACCCACATATAGAGGAAAATACTTTTGAAATAGGACGCTCTTTTACTAACAAACTATGGAATGCATATAGATTGATTTCTTTGTTGCCAGACCATAATCCCCAACCCCCAACCCCTAATCCCCAAATAGAATTGGCCGATAAATGGATATTATCTCAACTCAATAGACTAATAAAAGAGGTCTCAGGATTATTGGATAACTATAAGTTACAGGAGCCCTCTATGCGGATTTATGACTTTTTGTGGCATAAGTTTTGCGACTGGTATCTTGAAATCCTCAAAATTAGAAATGATAAAGGGGTAGCAATTAGAGTCTTGGATAACACTTTACGGCTACTCCATCCTTTTGTACCTTTTGTAACCGAAGAGATATGGCAGCGGATAAATCCCAAATCCCAAATCCTCCCGCAAATGCGGGATCCCGAAAAAAGCGGGACAAATCCCAAATCAATTATGATAAGTGAATGGCCCAAAGCAGAGAAGCAAGAGATAGATGCAGAAGCTGAAGAAGAGTTTGATCTTATACAAAATATTGTCATCGCTTGCAGAAATACCAGAGCAGAACTTAATATCCCAAAGCTTATTAAGATTATTATTAAGACAGAACTTCTTAATTACAAAAAGATTATAGAAGCCAACGCAACTTATATTAAGATATTAGGTAAAGTAGAAATGATTGAATTTACGGATATAATACCAACCGGAGGTGCAAGAATCATTATCAAAGGAGCAGATATATTTATCCCGCAGCAGAATCTAATAACAGGGATTATAGATTCAAATAAGGAACTCAAGAAACTTGAAGCCGAGTACTCAAAAGTTGAATCCTTACTTCAAGGCACAAAAAGTAGATTAAACTCGCCTGAGTTTTTGTCAAAGGCACCTCAGGAGGTCATAGTCAAGACACAAGAAAAATTAAACTCCTACGAACAAAAGCTACTTAAACTGGCAGACCATATTAAACTACTCAATACTGCTCTATAATATCCTATGAATTTGAACTTTGAGATTTGATATTTGAACTTTTTATCTATTATAGGGATTGTTGAAAATCCCGAAGTAAGCGGGAATGAGAAAATAAGACTTGACTTTTAGATATCTGCTGGTATATTTGCACTTCTATGGACTATAAAGCAACTGTCAATTTACCACGCACCGATTTCCCAATGAAGGCAAATCTTGTGCAAATGGAAATTAACATCCTTAAGCAATGGACGGAGACTAAAATATATCATCAAATACTGGCAGCAAGAACAGGTGCTAAGGAATATGTGTTCCACGATGGTCCGCCTAATGCTAATAGTCATATGCATATTGGGACGGCACTTAATCGTGTGCTTAAAGATATAATTGTAAAATCCAAAACTATGAGCGGATACAGGGTGCCATTTATTCCGGGATGGGATTGCCTTGGTATGCCCATAGAATATGAAATAATAAAAGGAGCAGATGAAAAACTACTCCCAAATGAAATACGGGAACGGGGAAGAGAGTTTGCCGAAAAGTATATTGATATACAGAGACAAGAGTTTAAGCGATTAGGTGAGTTTGCCGATTGGGAGCACCCCTATATCACGATGTCTAATGAGTATGAAGCTAATGTTATAGATGTCTTTAAGTCACTTGTAGAAAAGGGATTTGTTTATCGGGCTAATCGTCCTGTGCATTGGTGTCCAAAGTGTAGAACTGCATTAGCGGAAGCTGAGCTTGAATATAAAGAAATGGGTTCGCCTTCCATCTATGTAAAATTTAAGACCGAGAATCCCGATTTGTCTATCTTAATCTGGACTACCACTCCTTGGACGCTGCCTGCCAATGTAGCTTGTGCAATGAACCCTGACCTTAAATATGATTTTGTGAAAATTGGCAATGAAACACTTATTATTGCCGAGTCTTTAAGGGATATAGTAATTAAGAAATTGCAGATTACAGATTACAAAGTTGAAAAAAGTGTGTTGGGCAAAGAGTTGGATGGATTGACTTATATGCATCCAATCTTTGACAAAAAGGGTCAAGTAGTTTTATCTGATTTTGTAAGCAAAGAATCTGGCACGGGCTGTGTTCATATTGCTCCTGGACACGGATATGAAGACTATCTTGTTGGATTGGAATATAATCTGCCATTAGTTTCTCCCGTAGATGAATTTGGGCGATTTACAGAAGAAGTGCCACAATTTAAGGGCAAGTATGTTTTTGATGCCAATAAGCTTATAGTTGAGAGTCTAAAAAGTAGATGCTTGGTTTTATATGCGGAAGAAGTTTCTCACTCCTATCCTTGTTGTTGGCGATGTAAGACACCGCTTATATTTAGGGCCACAGCACAATGGTTCTTGAAAATTGACCATAATAACTTACGGAAGCAATGTATTGAGGAGATTGACAAAGTAAATTGGCTTCCAAAATGGAGCAAGGAAAGGATATTACATAATATAGTTGAACGCCCGGATTGGTGTTTATCAAGGCAAAGGAGTTTAGGTGTCCCTATACCCGTAGTCTATTGTAATAATTGTGGTGAACCAATACTTGATATAACAATAATAGATAAGGCAAAAGAAGCTATTAGAAAAGAAGGTGCAGAAGGATGGTTTGCTTTGCAGGAATTAGGCAACTTAACTTGTCCCAAATGTAGTCATAGAGAATTTAGGAAAGAAGAAAATATATTTGATGTCTGGTTTGCTTCTTCTTCCAGTTGGACAGTTATTCGGAGTATGGGGTCGTTCCCATCAGATATTTATTGCGAGGGAGTGGACCAGCATCGTGGGTGGTTCCAGCACTCTTTGTGGTTATCGCTCATTGCAGAAGACAGGTCGTGTTTCAAAGCTGTCCTTACTCATGGATTAGTGCTTGACCAAGAGATGAAAAAGATGTCCAAGTCCCTTGGTAATATTGTTTCTCCTATGTCTGTAATAGATAAGTATGGGGCAGATATTTTGCGGCTTTATTTTGCATCTATTGATTACACGAGTGATTTGCCATTTGACCCAGACACTTTAGAATCTATAGTCACCGCATATAGAAAGATACGGAATACTTTTAAGTTTATGCTCGGTAATTTGTATGACTTTTATGCCGGAGGCATATCCGCCTCTGGAGGAAAGGACAGAGTTGATTGTGATAAGTTATTTGAAATTGACAAGTTGATGCTACATAGACTTACGATGCTCATAAAAACAGTTAAATCTGCTTATAGTGATTTTGAGTTCTACAAAGTCTATCGTAGTATTTATGACTATTGTGTAGTTGATTTATCCAAGTTTTATTTTGATATATTAAAAGACCGGCTATACACATACGGTAAAAACTCAATTGGAAGACGGAGCGCCCAAACAATATTGTCTGAAACTCTTACCTCACTCACAAAACTTGTAGCTCCCTTAATCCCTTTTACAGCAGAAGAAATATGGCAATATCAAATACAGAAATCAGAAGATAGAGGACAGAAAACAGAAGATAGAGGAGATGTAAAATCTTCGGTTCATTTAGAACTAATGCCTGAAACAAAGGAGGTATGGATAGACAATAAGTTAGCAGATGAGTATAAATTATTGGAAGAGGTAAGAGATGATGTATTAGTTGGACTTGAGGATGCAAGGAAGTCTAATTTTATCGGTAATCCACTGGAAGCAAAAGTAATACTATGGACAGATAGTAAAGAGTTAAGAGACTTAATATCTAATAGACTTGATTTGCTGCCAACTATTTTTATAGTCTCGCAAGTTAGTATTGATAAGGTTAAAGATATGCAGCGGCTTAAAAAAATAGATGTCAGGATTGTAAAAGCTGAGGGTGAAAAGTGTCAAAGGTGTTGGATTAGGTCAATAGAAGTAGGCAAAGATTTGGCTTTCCCTACTCTTTGCTCTAAATGTGCAGGTGTGTTGAAGGATGGCGATTATGACAGGACAATGGAAAAACAAGCTATATTTCGGGGATAATTTAGATATTTTAAGAGATAAAGTTCCTGATAATTCGGTTGACCTCATTTATCTAGACCCGCCTTTTAAGAGTGGCAAAAACTATAATATTATTTTTCAGCCTTCCGCAGGTAAAATTAAGGGTGCAACGGCACAAATTGAGACCTTTAAAGATACTTGGGTATGGGGAATAGAAGCAGAAAGAAATTACGACGGCTTAATAAAGGGCAATATTACAAAAGAAACCCCAAGTCAAAAACTTATAGAGCTTATGAAATCAATGCGCAACTATTTAGACGAATACTCTATGATGGCTTATTTATCAATGATGGCGACAAGACTATTAGAAATGAGACGAGTATTAAAAGATACAGGCAGTATCTATTTGCACTGCGACCCAACAGCCAGTCATTATCTTAAACTTTTAATGGATGCGGTATTTGGGGTAGATAATTTTAGGAACGAGATTAGTTGGTGTTACTCAAGACCAAGTGCTCCCAGACAAAAACAATTATCCAGAGTGCATGAAATTATATTTTGGTATTCTAAAAGTAACCAGTGGCAATTTTATCCAGATAATATAAGGCAACCATATTCTGCAAAAAGTTTGGAACGCGAAGGTTATGCAGGATTTGCTTCTAAAATGACAAAGGGGAAACCCGTTGAACTTAAAAGGGGGGGTAAATTCCCAGAAGATTGGGTTTACATTCCTCCTGTAAAAGGAAATTCAAAAGAATATATGGGTTATCAGACACAGAAGCCGGAAAAACTTTTAGAGCGAATAGTCAAAGCCAGCAGTAATGAAGGTAATGTTGTCTTGGACCCTTTTTGTGGGTGTGGCACAACTGTTGCAGTAGCAGAAAGATTAGGCAGACGATGGAACTCTGCTGAGAAACTTGTTGAAAAGAATCCTTTCCAATTTCAAATTTGGTGTATCTCAAAGTTGGATGTGGATGCTATACACTCGCAACGAAAAACAGGAGATAAGGGAGTAGATGGGATTATAAATTTTCACGACCCATCTAAAAAAAGCCAAGTAGGCAAAGGCATCATCCAAGTTAAGGGAACAAAAGAAGTAAGCCCATCAATGGTTAGAGATTTAAAGGGCACAATGAAAAGTCAATCTGCTGATATGGGTATCCTAATAACATTCAAAAAACCGACCCAAGGAATGGTTGAAGAAGCAACAAAGGAAGGATTTTTTGTATATTTCCGAAAAAAGATGCCAAGAATTCAATTCTTAATTGTGGAAGACTTATTTAAACCATATATTCCTTTAGAAATACCGAGCGTGTGTTTGTCTAATTACAAGAAACCGATTATAAAAAAGAAGCAACACAATTTTTTTAATGCAGAATGAAGGGAGGGCGATTATGGACAGTAAGAATTTGAAGTATCTTGAGTCCCAGCTATTAAAAAGGAAAAAGGAACTGGAAGAGTATTTATCTGCTACTGAAGAAAAGTTTAGTCTCTCACAGCGTGATTCGTCTGCTGACTTATCAAGTCAACCCACGCATACGGCAGATATTGCTGCTGATGCTGAAATGCGAGAAAGCGCTGCTTATTTTATTAGCTCTACTGTTGAAGAACTTCGTAAAGTAAATAAAGCAATTAAAAAGATATACTCTAATACATATGGGCTTTGCGAGCAATGTGGATGTGAAATAAATATAGATAGGCTTAAAGCAATTCCGTGTGCCGAATTTTGTATTAAATGTGGCGAAAAATCATAGCCCTAACCTTAATAATAATTGGGATAGACCAATTAACTAAATTTTATATCTCCCATTTTTTCAGACATTCTGTCCCTTTTATAGGTAATTTTATTAGAATTACCCCAATTCAAAATCCGAATGCTGTTTTTGGATTACGCTACAATATACCACTTATACCATTAACTATACTCGCTATATGTATAGTTGTAATAGTATTATACAAGACCAAGCTACTTGTATTTTCTCTTATATTGGGAGGGGCAATAGGTAATCTTATAGACCGCATAAGAATAGGTGCTGTGACAGATTGGATAGATGTAGGGATAAAAAATATAAGATGGCCTATCTTTAATATCGCAGATGCAGCTATAACTATTGGAATCTTGTGGCTCATTATCTATGAGATAGCAAAACCTAAAAACTCTCACGATAACCGAACACCGCTAACCGATAACCGAATTTAACTAAAAATGTCTCTTTTACTTATTCTAATCGGGATATTGATTTTATTTGGGTATTTTGAACACAGATTTCATTTACGCAATCTAAATTCATTCCAGGTAAGAATTCATGTCAATGGTACACGGGGTAAGTCTTCCGTTACTCGTCTAATTGCCGGTGCTTTAAGAGCAGGTGGGATAAAGGTGTTTGCCAAAACAACAGGTACAAAGCCGAGAATGATCTTTGAAGATGGTAGCGAAGTGCCTATTTTTAGGCCCGGTAAAGCTAATATCATTGAACAAAGAGGTGTATTGGCACGCGGAGTTGAAGAGCAAGCAAAAGCTTTAGTTATAGAGTGTATGGCGGTAAAACCAGAATATCAACGCTTTGTGGAGCAGAAAATGATAAAATCAACAATAGGAGTTATTACTAATGCACGCGAAGACCATATTGAAGAGATGGGGCCTACGATTGAAGATATAGCCATATCCTTGTGTGGTACTATACCCAAAAATAGCATTCTCTTTACTGCGGAGAAAAGGATGCTACCTATACTTCAGGAAAAAGCAATGTTAGTTGGAACAAAAGTGATAACTGCTGATGAAAGCGAAGTTACAGATGAGATGATGGAAGGTTTTACTTATATTGAGCATAAAGAAAATGTAGCCCTTGCTATTAAAGTAGCAGAGCATTTGGGCATAAAGCCCGATGTAGCCGTGAAAGGAATGTGGGCAGCAGAGCCAGACCCAGGTGTATTACGCAAATATCATATAAAGTTCTTTAACCGCGAAATTGAATTTGTCAACGCTTTTGCCGCCAATGACCCTGAATCTACATTGCTTATATGGGATAAAATGACAGCAAATTTGCCTATGGAACATCCCGCCTTGGCGGCGACGGAAGATGTGCGTATAGTAATTTTAGTGTGCAGAAGCGATAGAGTGGATAGGTCAATACAAATGGGGGAACTAATAGCTAAAAAACTAACTGCTGATTATTATATCTTGGCAGGTGCCTATACGGATGTAGTAGAAAAAGAGATTGTGGGATTGGGGCTTTTGGCAAATAAAGTAGTTAATCTGGGTGAAGCTACGCCCGACCGTATATTTGAAAAAGTGCTTGAACTTATTGGAGCGAAGCCCCGATTTCATCGGGATAAACTCCAATCCCGATACTGCGGGACGACTAAAAAGTGTTTAGTTTTCGGGATTGGGAATATTGTGGGTTATGGAGAATCAATTGTAACTTATTTTAAGAATAGAGGGGAAGAATATAGAGCTTAAAATGCAAACGAAGGGGTGTAATCATCAAAAGTCAAAATTCAAATCTACAACTCAAAACTCAAAATAGGGTTTCACAAGTTCAATGACAAAATGCAAGCAAATACCCAAAATAAAAAGCCCCCCTGATTGCTCAAGAGGGCTTAGGATAATTGACCGCAACTATTTCAACAGGATATCCTTCTTGGAAGTTTGCTTGCCATTGACATCAAGCGTATAAAAGTAAGTGCCGGTGGAGACTTCTTTGCCTTCATTGTCTTTGCCATCCCTTTCTTTTATTTCCCTAATTTCATCTTCTTCATTTTAGATTTTTCTAACATTTTAAACATATTCTCTGAACACTGTTTCCCCGCAACCTTAAAAGAGTAATCGTAAGCCATTACACTAAAACCTATTGCATAACTGTATGCTTCACCAGTATAATCAGGATCTGCACAAAGAATCGCCCCATAAATTTTAATAGTATTTCCATTGATTACTTCCCAACCATCAATACCAACCATAATATCACCAGAAGCAACGAAATTATCAAAAGTCATACCATACCCTTCAAGACTAACTAATACCCTGTCCGTAGAAGTAGTAAAAGGCACGGTTTGTGAAAGAGTAAACTCCCAAGTATCATCACTCCCATCCGAATCATAATCCACAAATATCTCCTTATATAACCAAATTTGAGGAGATGGTCCTGGCGAACCTTGTGTACCCTGTGAACCTTGTGTACCCTGTGAACCTTGTGGACCTGTAAGTCCTGTGTCCCCTTTTTCACCCTTACACCCGTATATTAGTATAGTCCCCGTAAAAACTATAAGGCTAAAATTTTTCCACATATCCCCTCCTCCTTTTCCCCGATATATTGGGGATTTCACAAACTCACCAATCTTTAAAAGGCATAAATCCAAAACTTTTCTACTTTTCTCTTTCATCTTATATCACCTCCTTTCAACTCAAAATAATAGAGAAAATAGGAATAGCAAATGTCTTTATCCTAAGAGCAGTTGTCTTTATCCATTTACAAGCGACCGTATTTTTCCCTGTAATCTTTATGATATTTTTTATAGTAGTCGGGGTGCTTTTTTCTCCATTGTCTATCATATTCTTTTTTATATTGTTTTCTCTGCTTCTCTCTGCAAGTGGGGCAAGTAGTTTGATATGGATGGAATTTATTGGGTGTGAAATATAGGTTACAGATTTGGCATTTATTTTGCATATTTTGTTATGTAGCGCGGGAGTTTATCTCCCGCTTTGTTTCGCCGAGGATAAACCTCGTCGCTACCCTACATTTTTTGCATATATGAATATATCGGGCTTAATATATTAGGCCCCTACATAGTGCCTATAATAAAAAAGGGGCACCCAAATTGCTCAATCATAGCTTCCCTATAAAGCCATGATTACCGTGCCAACGATTTAAGAGCAACCGAGTACCCCGATTTCTCGGGGCAACTCTCTTGACGTTGGCACGGCTTTGAAAACAAGCGAGTCGCTTAATAGACACAATATATTGAACCCTTACACTGACATAATAAATTGTGTCCCTACATAAGGTTCAAAGAGCTGAACTTAGCGGGAGATAAACTCCCGTGCTACTAATAATAACTCAATTTTTCCTCAGGTCAACAAAAAACTTTACTTTTTTGCCTGCTCTCTATATTTGGGCGAGTCACCGACCCGCACCTACCCATGTGGAGTTAAAGCAATAAAAGAAATAGTGTAGATTCTTCGCTTCGCTCAGAATGACAGAGCTTTGCTCAGAATGACAGACAGTAGGCGGGGGGAAGTTTTGTAGGACAGGGGATACTTTCCACACTAAAGTGTGGGGTTAATTATGCTATTACCTTCACCCTTTGTAGAGCTGTGGGTACGCTCCGATATCCGTCACTTCTCACAATAATCCCTTGCACAAATACTTCGCACGGCACAATAGAAGCAAAAGGCACTTCTTCCATCTTGTCATCCCAGCCCTTCCGAATAGTTGTTATATCAATAGGTGGCGGAATTACGGGTGGAGTAGGTACCGGCACTATTGTTGCCATATAAGGATGCGCTCCTTTCCACCATCCTTTCAGCCATATTTCCAAATTCTGTGTCAGTGCCAAAGGATTAACTACTGATGTCCACTCTATATGGATAGTGGCTCCTGTCCCTGTTAGCACCACAAATCTTGTCGATTTGGGTTGTGGCTGTTTGGGTGGCATAGCTACTCTTGGGAAACTTGCTCTGTATAGCACTTGGTTCACTCCAATGTAGGCATTGAAGCCAGACTGTGTCTTTCCCAATTGTGGTATGATACCAAAGTCTCCCACTACTTCGTTTTTCGCATTCTGTGTCTTCTGTTGTTGCGCATACTCTTCCCACATTGCCTTTTGTATTGTAGTTAATCCCCTGTATTCACCAATGGATTCTCCGAACTGTGCTCTCATCTCCATCTGTTTGGTAGTCTGTGCATTGGCGACTGTGATTGCCTTGTTCCTTAGGTAGCTAACGCCTTTCCAAGCACTAAAAGTAGAAGCTCCAATAGATGCTCTAATATCCTGCAAAATTCCAGCTAATACTACTCTTGCCATAGTAATCACCTCCTTTCCTGCTTTCAGAGTTAAGAGGTTTAACCTCAAGCAGTAACTCCTCCACCCCGCAATATGCGGGGCGGAGTATCGCGAACCGAACATAACCCGTATCCCCTGTCCAATAAAATGCAAAATATAATTTACGATTATGACTTTCATCTTCCCCGCCCCGCTTGAAGCGGGATTTGCAACAATAACGGGATTTACGCTCCCGACACATTCTGCGTCGGGACAAGTTTGCTTCAACATTTCACTTATTAGTTAGATTATGCAGAATTATTTTTCAATATGCGTTTTTATGAATATTTATGCGGAGAGATAAGTTCTAAATAAGTAAATAGTTGACAACATAAAAAAGTAAGTTAATAGTAGTCCTAATTGGAGGTAGATATGTTTGAAAGTGAGCAAGAGAAAATACGAATAGATAAATTAAATAAACTAAAAGCACAGGGTATAGTTCCGTATCCATATAAGTTTGAGATTAGTCATCCTATAAGTACTGTGCGTGCTAATAGTGCTGATCTTATATCTGGTCAATCTGAAGTCCAAATAGCGGGTCGGCTTATAGGGATAAGGAAACATGGGAAAGCTACTTTTGCCGATATTCGCGATAGTAGTGATAAGATGCAGTTGTATTTTAAGTCCAATGTTGTCGGTGATAAATATGAGTTATTAGAGCTTCTTGATATAGGAGATTTTATAGGAGTTAAGGGTACTGTCTTTGTAACCCACATGGGCGAGGTAACAATTTTAGTACAGGGTTTTACTCTTTTGTCCAAATCCTTACATCCCTTACCTGAGAAGTGGCACGGGTTGCAGGAAGTAGAATTACGATATAGGAAGCGGTGGTTGGATTTGATTATGAATCCTGATATAAAATTAGATTTCATTCGGCGGTCTAAATTAATTTCTACTATGCGTACATTTCTTGATTCTAAGGGCTTTATTGAAGTAGAGACACCTGTTTTACAACCCATTTATGGAGGTGCGTTTGCTACTCCATTTAAGAGTTACTATAAGAGTTTGGACCGAGATTTTTATTTAAGGATTTCGGATGAGCTTTATCTTAAACAGCTGATAGTTGGTGGCTTTGATAAGGTCTATGAATTTTGTAAGGATTTTCGTAATGAGGGGATGGACCGTTTGCACAATCCTGAATTCACACAACTTGAATTATATCAGGCGTATGCGGATTATGAAGATATGATGCTATTAGTAGAGGATCTTTTTGATGTATTATCTGATGGTAAAGAGATAGAGTATCAGGGGACGAAAATTAGTTTTAAGCGTCCTTGGCGGCGGCTTGCCTTTTTTGATGGCTTAAAAGAATATGTGGGTGAAGAGTTAAGCGACAAAGAGGATGCGGATCTTGTCAAGTTAGCCGAGTCCAAAGGAATTACAGTTACCCGCGATTATTATCGGGGCAAAATATTAGCTTGCCTTTTCGATGTATTAGTACAGCCCTATCTTATAGAGCCGACTTTTGTAATTGATTATCCCAAAGATATATCTCCCCTTGCCAAAGAGAGAAGACAGAGGACAGAAGACAGAGGACAGAATTTAGTAGAGCGTTTTGAGCCCTTTATCTGTGGTATAGAAATAGGGAATTCATTTTCTGAACTCAATGACCCATTAGAACAGGTAGCTCGCTTTAAGTTACAGGGCGAGGCGAGAGAAAAAGGAGATATAGAAGCCCAAGTTCTTGATGAGGGGTTTATAGAATCTCTTGCCCATGGGATGCCGCCGACGGGTGGATTGGGGCTTGGTATAGACAGGATAGTTATGTTATTCACTAATTCCCACTCAATAAAGGATGTGCTGTTATTTCCACAAATGAGAATATGATGATAAATTCTAAATCCCAAATCTCAAATCCCAAACCCCAAATAAGCTCCAAATTCCAATACCCGAATGACAAAAATTCTCTCGCTTTAATTTGGAATTTTGATATTGGAGTTTATTTGGAATTTGGTGCTTGGAATTTGTTTAGGGTTTAGTGTCCCGTCACATCCCGATAGCCATCGGGAAGAAAGCGGGACTTCGGATTTAGGATTTTTGATTTAAGGTATAATATGAGGGTTGAGTTTTTCATAGCTTGTAGGCATTTAATAAGTTCTGGGGGTGCATTTCGTAAAATCATCTCTACTATTTCCATTGGTGGTGTGGTAATTGGGGTAAGTTCTTTGCTTATAGTGACTTCGGTAGAAAATGGTTTCCATATAAGCTTGAAAGAAAAGATACTTGCTACTAATCCAGATGTTGTTGTTTTAAAGTTTCATCGTGCCTTGATATCTGATTACGAGGCACTGGTGGCTCGGATTTCCAAAATTCCTAATGTTCGTAGTGCTAAACCGTATGTGTATAGCAAAGGGATGCTAAAAACCGACGAATCTCAGGATGGAGTTATTTTGCGTGGTGTCGCCAGTGCGAGTGAGATAGAAAATCTTGATGGCAATTTAGGAGGTTCAGCCTCAAATGGTATTGTTTTAGGCAAATACCTTTCAGATAGACTTGGCGTCTTTTTATATGATACTGTTACTTTGTATAGCATAGGAGACGAAAAAGCTTTTACCATCAAGAGTAGTAAATTTGTAGTTAGTGGTATATTTGATGCCGGTCTTTATGAATATACCAATTCGCTTGCCTATCTTTCGTTAAGTGGGATACAAAAGTTTCTCGGGTTAGGTGACCGTGTGACAGGCATTGAGATACGGCTTTCTGATATTTACAAGGCACCGGAGGTGGCAGAGACTATAAACAAAGATCTTGGCTATCCCTATTATGCGACGCATTGGATAGAATTGAATACTAATTTATTTTCTGCCCTAAAACTTGAAAAGATAACAATGTTTATTCTTTTGCTGTTAATTATAATAGTCGCTTGTTTCGGCATCTCTGCTACTTTAATTATGCTAATTACCCAAAAGACTCGTGAAATAGGTATTTTAAGGTCAATGGGTGCTACCTCTTATATGGTGATGCGTATTTTTATGCTTGAAGGTCTATTGATAGGTGCGATTGGCAGTGGCATAGGCACAATAATAGGTTATGTAGTCTGTAATTTGCTTCGCAAGTACCAATTTATTCAGCTGCCACCGGGAGTTTATGGCATAGATACTCTTCCTGTTTATATGAAGGTAGGAGATTTTTTACTTGTCGGGTTAGGTGCAATCCTAATCGCTTTTTTGTCTTCCCTATATCCAGCTGTGAAGGCATCAAAGTTATTACCATCAGAAGCAATAAGATATGAGTGATATAATCCTTGAAGCGGCTGGTATTTACAAAGCATATAATGAGGGGACGCGGGTAGTTGATGTTTTGAAGTACTTGGACCTTAAAGTAGCGGTTGGTGAAATAGTAGTCATTATGGGCCCGTCGGGTTCCGGTAAAACTACCTTACTTCATATTCTTAGTGGTCTTGATAGACCTACTGC
>JACQXS010000027.1:19942-28217 GCA_016208615.1 Candidatus Stahliibacteriota bacterium
TGCTGGCACTTTATTACTGGATGGGGTGGATTTATTTTCTTTATCTGATTCATCCCTTTCTATGCTACGGAACGCTAAAATAGGTTTTGTATTTCAATTTCACCAGTTATTGCCTGAATTTACTGTGCTTGAGAATGTAAAATTGCCTAATATGATTGGGTTGGAGCAGAGGTTCCAACCTACCCAACTCAGTGAGCGGTGTATGGAGTTAATTGAACTTGTGGGCTTGGGTGGCAAGGAACATAGGTTGCCATCTCAACTTTCAGGTGGAGAGCGACAAAGAGTTGGTGTAGCGCGTGCCCTTGTCAATAATCCCAAAATAGTTTTTGCTGATGAGCCTTCTGGTAATCTTGATGTTGATACCAGCAGTTCGCTTCATCAATTATTTCTAAATCTAAATAAGGACCGGGGTGTAACTTTTGTCATTGCTACTCATAAGGAGTCAATGTGTGGTATATCTAATAGAGTAGTAGCATTAAAAGAAGGCAGGTGTGAGGTTAAACCTCTTGTGTAAAAAATGCTGTGTGATATTTGTCATAAGAGTGAGGCAGTGCTAATTTATACACTGGTAATAAATAATCAAAAAACTGCCTTACATTTATGTGAACACTGTGCTACTAAAAGGGAATTGATTAATTCTGTAAGTTCTTTAGGGCTAACAGATTTTATTTCACTAATTTCTTATCCTGATAATATTGATAAACTCAAGTGTCCTCGTTGTGGTTTGACCTATCGTAAATTCATATCTTGTCCTAAGTTTGGTTGTTCTGATTGCTATAAAGTATTTGAAAAAGAGATAGCTCCTATTTTGCGTCGGCTACAGGGGAGTGATGAACATATAGGTAAAATGGCACTAAATAGCAGCAATAATAGTAAGGAGAAGAAAGTATTAGAATTAAGGAAGCGTCTAAAAGATGCGATAGCAGGCGAATTATACGAGGAGGCGGCTCGTATAAGGGACGAACTTAAGAAGCTCAAATCCGATGAAGGTTGAAAATCCTGCAGAGAGGTGCACCTCAAGCGGGGGTGAGGATTTTTTTAATATCACTCCTTTGTGGTCAAGTGGTGAAGGCATATATTCAGAAATAGTTTTAAGTTCTCGTATTCGTTTAGCTCGCAATCTTGCGGCATTCAAGTTCCCTATTCTATCAAGTGTTAAGGAGATTGAGGAAGTATTTGCTTTTATTTCTGAGCGTATATCTTTTGTTCCCATTTTTTCGTTAGCTCATTTTTCTGCTTTTGAGCATAAGCTTTTGTTAGAACGGCATCTGGTATCTAATGAGTTACTAAAAGAAATTGCTGGTCGTGGTGTGGGCATATTTTCAGGTGAATCTATTTCTTTTATGCTAAACGAAGAAGACCATTTACGGATGCAAAGTATAGTGTCCGGACTTGAGCTTGCCCTTGCCTATAAGAAGTTAAATGAACTGGATGACACTTTTTCTACTTCTCTTGGTTTTGCCTTTTCGCCAAAGTTTGGCTACCTGACCTCTTGTCCTACAAATGTAGGCACTGGGATGCGAGCCTCTGTTCTTTTGCATTTACCTGCTCTTGTTCATAGTAGCAAGATTCGTAAAATAGTAGATAATCTTGCTTCTATAGGGTTTATTGTGCGTGGTTTTCATAGCGAATCCGCTCATATAGAGGGTAACTTTTTTCATCTCTCTACTCAGCCAACTATTGGTCGTAAGGAAGAAGATCTTATATCTGGGTTGCACAAAATAGTTATGCAACTAATAGAGTATGAAAATAGTGCCCGTGAATTGTTGCTCAAAAATGCTCATCTTCAAGTAGAAGACAAGATATGGCGTGCGATGTCTATTTTGAAGAGTGCGCGCTTGCTTTCAGTGGATGAGTTTGTAAATTTATCTTCTGCGGTAAGGTTGGGCGTGGGACTGGGTATTCTTAAAGATGTAAAAATTAGCACCCTGAACCAGCTTTTAATTTTTGTTCAGCCGGCACATTTGGGGAAGTTGTTGGGCGAGCCCAAAGAGCTTGCTGAATACGATATGCGAAGAGCAATGTATGTCCGGGAATTGTTGAATAAGGGAGGATAGAACCTCTTATTTATACAATTATGAGGGTTGAGAATAGGAAGGCGCGGTATGAATATCATATTCTTGAGCGTTGTGAAGTAGGTATTGTACTAAAAGGGCAGGAAGTTAAGTCTATAAGAGATGGTAAGGTTTCGCTTTCCGACAGTTATTGCAAGGTTGTAGGGGATGAAGTTTATGTAGTCGGTCTCCATATCTCTCCTTATCCTCATTCCCGTGACCAACTTGACCCTAAAAGGAACCGCAAGCTATTGCTCCACCGTAGTGAACTTAATCGTCTTATAGGTAAAGTCTCTGAAAGAGGATTCACTCTTATTCCGCTTGTCTTATATCTCAACTCACGCGGCATAGTTAAGCTTGACCTTGGTATATGTCATGGTAAAAAGAAGTACGATAAGCGAGAATCTATCAAGCAAAGGGATATAGAACGAGAAATAAGGACACAGCAAAAAGTGGCTTAACTATTGGATTTACGAGATGTTATGCCTATACACTCTTTGTGCTAAACAAAAAAAAGTTGCTTTTTTTGAAAAAAAAGACTTGACAAGCAAGTAGAGTGATATTATATTGCAAATATAGATGGATTCAATGTCAACAAAGTGTATGTCTGAAGCTGTGCAAAATAAGGAGGTAAGGTGAGAGTAATTATAGCTGACCCGATGGAAGCCCAATCAATTAAGGAAATAAGGGATATTGGAGTTGAGGTGGAAGATTTATCTGCTTTACCCAAAGAAGAACTTCTAAATAAGGTAGGCGACTTTGATATTATGACTGTAAGGAGTGCCACTAAAGTACGCAAGGAAATGATAGATAATATGTCTTGTATGAAGCTTATCATAAGAGGTGGCGTGGGAGTTGATAACATAGATGTAGAATATGCAAAGTCTAAGGGTATAAAAGTGGTCAATACTCCTGCTGCTTCTTCTGCATCGGTGGCTGAGCTTGCTCTTGCCCATATGTTTGCCTTGTCAAGATATGTAGCACGAGGTACTTGTGGAATAAAAGAAGGGAAGTGGGAAAAGAAGATATTAAAAGGAATAGAGTTGGGAGGCAAGGTACTTGGAATAATAGGGGTAGGAAGAATAGGGATAGAGCTTGCAAAACGGGCAGTAGTTTTAGGGATGAAAGTTATAGGGTATGACCCATATATTAAGAGTGCAGAGTTTGTTGAGATTGTAGGGTTTGATGAGTTGTTGAGTAGGGCGGATTATATATCTATCCATACTCCACTTACTCCTGATACTCGGCACTTTATCAGTAATAAGGAATTAGAAAAGATGAAGCCCGGCGTTATTATTGTCAATTGTTCTCGCGGTGGCGTAATAGATGAGCAGTCATTAGTTGAAGCTCTGAAAAGCGGTAAAGTAAGAGGCGTAGGGTTGGATGTTTTTGAAGCCGAGCCACCCCAGAAATCAGAACTTATGGAGCAACCTAATGTTACTTTTACTCCTCATATAGGAGCGGCGACCCAAGAAGCCCAACAAAGAATAGGTAAAGAAGTCGTGAATATAATAAGGCAATTTGCCAATGAAAGGAGGTGATATAAGATGAAGAAGGCAGACTTAATTGATACCATTAGTTCCAAGGCTGGTATCACCAAGAGAGCAGCAGAGGATTCTATCAATGCTTTCATGGAGGGCGTGAATAAAGCACTTTCTAAAGGAGACAGAGTTACGCTCGTGGGATTTGGCACATTCTCAGTAAGGAAGAGGGCGGCCAGAAAGGCACGTAACCCAAGAACCGGTGCTCCGATACATGTTCCTTCAAGAAATGTTCCGAAGTTCCAGCCAGGTGCTAAGATGAGAGGGGCAGTTAGATAATTTGTTCTGGGGAGGCATTGCTTAGCTTTTAATAGCATATCAATGCCTCTCTTGATTTTAGGGCTTAAAATAAAATTTTTCTGCCTCCGTTATTTTTTTTCTTGACTTCCTTTTTAGAGGAGTTAAAATACTATTCTATCTAATTTCAGATGGCAGAAATTAAAGCATTCAAGGGAATAGGGTATAACCAAGCAAGAGTAAAAATAGAAACTGTTATTACCCAGCCATATGATAAAATTACTCCTCAAAGGCAAGATTTTTATTATACTAATAGTCCGTATAATATGGTCCGGATTGAACTAAATAAATCTTCCGACCCATATACTTCTGCTAATGAGCATTTTGAAAGGTGGCTTAACGAGGGTATATTAATTCAAGATGGTAGCCCTTGCATTTATCCTTATTCCCAAGAATATGGGAGCAATAAAGTAAGGAATGGCTTTATTGCCTTACTTAAGGTAGAAGATTTTTCATCAGGTGTTGTAATTCCGCATGAGCGTACATTCTCTGGTCCTAAGGAGGATAGGTTAAACTTACTTCGAGCCACTAAATCAAATTTTGGCCTTATATTTATGCTTTATTCTGATGCAAACCTTAAAATTCAAACCCTGATAGATAATGAAATAAAGAATATCCCACCTGTAATTGCGGTTCGTGAATCTTTTGAAAAGGACGCCTATCATAAGTTATGGAAAGTTTCATCTCCTAATGTGATTAAAGAGATTCAGGAATTGATGTCTCCCAATCCGCTTCTTATTGCAGATGGACATCATAGGTATGAGACGGCACTTAATTACTCAAAAGAGAACCCGTTAGCCCAATATGTGATGGTAACTTTTGTCGCTATGGAGGACCCGGGATTATTGATTTTACCCACTCACAGGGCAATGTATGGAATAGATAAGACAGGATTTATGAATAATGTAGCACAGTATTTTGATGTTGAGCCGTGTGGGAATAAAGATGAGCTAATGACTAAACTTGCAGGCAAGCACCATCATTATGGGGTTTATGATGGGAAGTTTTGGGTGCTTAAATTAAAGGACGATAGTCTTGTGGGAAAGCTTGGCGAAGAAGGTAGGGCATACGAGTATAGAGCATTAGATGTAACAGTATTACATAGGATTATTTTGGAAAAGGTGTTAGGCATACCTAAGGAGAAGCTATTAAATAAAGAATGTGTGGACTATTTGAGGGAGATAGAAGAAGGGGTTGAAGGTGTAGATTGTGGTAAATATCAACTCTTTTTTATTCTTAATCCTACGCGTATAGAAGAGGCACAAAAGATTTCCACTCAAAGAGAAGTAATGCCACAAAAGTCCACCGATTTTTATCCCAAGCTCATCAGTGGGCTGGTGATGTATAAGATAGAGTAAAAGGAGGTAAAATGGCTGGAGAGAAAGAGGTCTACTATCCTTCAGAAAAATTAGTGAAGGAGAGTAATATAAAAAAGTTTATGGATAAGCACGGAATAGGGACGCTTGACGAATTACTACAGCGAGCCCAGGACCAGAATTGGTATTGGGGAGAGGAGGCAAAAGAACTTGAGTGGTTCAAACCGTTTGATAAAGTGTTAGAGTGGGATGAGCCATTTGCAAAATGGTTCACGGGTGGCAAGATAAATATCTGTCATAATGCCATAGACCGTCATCTTAATACAAAGACGGCTAACAAAGTCGCCTATATCTATGAATCTGAGCCCGGCGAAGTAGAGAGATGGACATATGCGGATTTGAATCGTGAGATTTGCAAACTTGCCAATGCGTTGAAGAAATTAGGTGTGAAGAAAGGCGACCGGATTACCCTATTTATGCCAATGGTTCCACAATTACCTATTGCAATGCTTGCCTGTGCTAAAATAGGGGCTGTTCATTCAGTGGTATTTTCGGGTTTCAGTTCTATGTCGTTAAAGGACCGTATCAATGATGCAGAAGCCAAAGTTCTTATTACCTGTGATGGTGCTTATCGGCGTGGAAAAGTTGTAACCCTAAAAGATAATGCCGATGTATCAGCAAAAGATACGCCAAGTCTTAAGCATATAATTGTGTATAATAGAGCCAATCTTAAAGTAAATATGCAAACGGGACGCGACCTTTGGTGGCATGAAATTACAGCCAAAGAATCTGATAAATGTGCCACAGAGCCATTGGATGCAGAAGATATGCTCTATACTCTTTATACTTCGGGGACTACGGGCAAGCCCAAAGGTATTGTTCATGTTCATGGTGGGTATGCAGTAGGAACCCATTCTACTCTGAAGTATGTCTTTGATATTAAGGAAAATGATATTTGGTGGTGTGCTGCAGATATTGGATGGGTAACCGGGCATAGCTATATTGTCTATGCACCTCTAATGTTGGGTGCTACTTCTATTCTTTATGAAGGTGCTCCGGATTATCCTGATGCGGGCAGATGGTGGAAAATAATAGAACGCGAAAAGGTGACTATTCTTTATACTTCTCCAACCGCAATTAGAATGCATATGAAGTACGGGGAACAGTGGGCAGATAAGCAGAATCTTTCAAGTCTCAGACTTTTGGGTAGTGTTGGTGAACCAATTAATCCAGAGGCATGGAAATGGTATTACAAACATATAGGTAAAGAAAGGTGTCAGATTATGGATACCTGGTGGCAAACCGAAACTGGAACCTTTATGATTTCACCGCTTCCCATTACACCGTTAAAACCTGGCTCAGCTACCTTCCCTTTACCCGGTGTTAAAGCTTCTGTGGTTGACATGACCGGCAAAAAAGTGGAATCTAATAAAAATGGATTTGCTGTTCTGTTATCTCCGTGGCCCGCAATGCTTAGGACTATTTACAAAGACCCTGAAAGATATAAACAGACTTATTGGGCAAGATTTCCTCATACTTACTTGACAGGTGATAACTGCACTATTGATAGTGATGGTTATTTTTGGTTCCGCGGCAGGGCTGACGAAGTCCTGAATGTCGCAGGTCATAGACTTGGGACAACAGAAGTTGAAAGTGCTTTAGTTGCCCATCCCGCAGTTGCCGAAGCAGCAGTTGTTGGAATTCCCCACGAAGTTAAAGGTGATGTTCCTAAGGCATATGTAACGCTCAAAATGGGCTTCAAGGCTTCAGATGAACTGAACAAAGAATTGAAAGATTGGGTGAGCAAGGAGATTGGACCTATCGCCAGACCTGAGGCAATAGAATTCCGTGATAAATTACCCAAGACCCGCTCCGGTAAGATTATGCGAAGGCTCCTGAAAGCCGAAGCCCTGGGTAAAGATGTAGGTGATATTTCCACTTTGGAAGAATAGGTAATAATATGTAAAATGTGGGGGCGAGGCAACCTCGCCCCCACAAACAGATTAGTCAGGAGGAGAAATGAGTAATACTAAAACTTTTAGTCGGTGGTGGATAGTGGTTGGAGCTTTGTTAATCCAACTTTGTTTAGGTGCGATTTATGCGTGGAGCGTATTCAGGATTCCTTTACAAAAGCTACTCAGTATCACGCCGACACAGGCGTCATTACCATTTTCTGTGGTGCTTATATTTTTTGCTTTATCAACAATTTTAGGTGGCAGGTGGCAGGATAAGGCAGGTCCAAGTATTGTAGCTATTGCAGGAGGAGTGCTTCTTGGATTAGGGATGATTTGTGCCAGTTTTGCAACTTCATTAGGTACTATTATTTTGTTTTACGGAGTAGTCTCTGGTATTGGAATTGGGCTTGCATACAGCTGCCCAATTGCTGCGGGTGTTAAATGGTTTCCAGATAAACGAGGTCTTATAACAGGGTTAGCAGTTGCAGGGTTTGGTGCCGGGGCATTGATTGTCGGACCATTAGCAAGAAAATTAATTGATACTCGCGGTATATCAGGCACATTTGCTATTTTAGGACTCGTATTTCTGATAATAGTCTCAATAGGAGCTCTTATTCTCCGTAATCCTCCCGCTGGGTATGTGCCAATGGGTTGGACACCACCAGCTAAAACTGTAAGCAGTAAGGCAGATTTCAGCACCCGTGAAATGCTTTCAACGGGGCAATTTTATTTAATCTGGCTCACTTACTTTTTTGGCTGTGCTTCAGGGTTGATGATAATTGGTCAAACCTCTCCTATTGGGCAGGAATTGGCAAAATACTCAAAAGGAACTGCAGCATTAGGGGTTAGCTTATTGGCAATTTTCAATACTTTGGGTAGGATATTTTGGGGCAAGTTATCTGATACTTTTGGAAGAACAAAGACATTATTTACCATATTCTTAATTTGCGGATTAGCCATTTTATCGTATAACTTAATAGCTGTTTTCCCAGTCTGGTATTGGGTAGGTATTTCGCTTGTTGGGGTATGTTTTGGTGGCTATCTTGCCTTATATCCGGCAATTAATGCGGATTTCTTTGGTACAAAGAATGTAGGCATTAATTATGGTGTTA
>JACQXS010000077.1 GCA_016208615.1 Candidatus Stahliibacteriota bacterium
ATGGGGCAATTTTCTTAATTCCTTTTCTGTTGTCGGCAAACTTTCAACAAAAAAATCCTTCCCTTCTTTTAATTTGAATACATTCCATAATCTATCAGCCATAACCCTACAGGCTGTTGGACTTATATCAATACCGAGCCATTTTCTATTTAATCTTTCAGAGGCTACTAATGTAGTTCCACACCCACAAAAGGCATCCAAAACTACATCGCCTTCCTGACTACTTGCTTTGATTATTCGTTCTAATAATACTTCGGGTTTCTGTGTCGGATAACCTGTTCTTTCTTTTGCCATAGGATTTATAAAAGGAATAAGCCAATAATCTTCGGGAACTTTACCCTGAGAATGTGGTTTCCACAAATGAGTCTTCCCATCTATGTTTTTCTTCATAACGATTCCTTTCTGCAATGATGTCCAAGTTCCTCCTCCCTCAGTATAAGATACTCTAATATCATTTGCATTAAAAGTGTAATTGGATGTTTTTGTATAAAAAAATATTGTATCGTGTTTTTTCCCATACCCTTTTTTGCTGCCTCCTCCACCACTGTAACACCACACTATTTCATTTCTAAAATAATTAAATCCAAATATTTGGTCTAATATAATTTTGATATAATGGCTGGCGTGCCAATCGCAATGATAATAAAAGCTACCTGTATCTTTTAATACCCTGTATAATTCAACTATTCGTGGTCGTATATATCTAATATATGCTTGTGCATCGCCAAATCTATCTTCAAATGCTCTTTTTTCTTGTATATCACCCCAAAAAGTTTCATAATTCCTATTACTATTAAAAGGCGGGTCAATATAAATTAAATCAATAGAATTATCCGGAATATCTTTTAACATTTTCATACAATCACCACAATAGATAGTATTAGTCTTTAATTGATACTTCATTTTGGCTTATTAAAAAGTGAATTACTCGTTCTCTTTCTTTTCTCCTTTTGATGTTATTTTAAGTGTTACCTGCCTTGTACCACCGAAAACTTTGAGCCAAAAAAATACTTCCTTTTTATCTATCTTAGTCACCTTCCCACTACTAACTGGGTCGCCCTCCATCAATATAAATCCTTTCCCCGATGCATCTTCTGCTAAGGCATACCTTTCTTGTGGGCTCCACATTATACCTACAATGGTTGCGGTTGAAACATCAAGTAGCGAATCCTTAGATGGCGTACCCAAATATGGCTTAAATGGGTCGTTCCTTCCTCTTGGATTATAGAAAAAGGGCTCCGGAGCTGAAACTAATACCTTTTTAGTCGTATCCAGCATAGTTGTATCTTGTTTGATTGTATCCTGCACAATCGTTCGGTTATCGGTTATCGGTGTTCGGTTATCGGATTCTATATCTTTCTCCATCTTTACGGGCTCTACCCTTATAGCATTTGCTTTCTCGCTCTTGTTACCTAATGTAATTTCTACCCCTTTATCAATATGAGATACTGAGTAAGGAGTTTTACACATAAGGTCAAGCACTATCCTTGTAATAGGAATTGGCTTTATCTGATACTGTGATGTCCTGATTCTTGCGAGCGGCGAATACATAGAAGTTATTTGGGATGGCAGGTGCGAAACTGTGTTCATAAAATCTATGACTACTCTTTCCGAATCTTGGAGCATAAAATCTTTATACTCTGACGCATCTGTGGAGACAAAAACTTTTACCCCCTGAGATACCTCATCGCCTACTTTTTCTATCTTTATTTCCTTAACTTTTGCCGACCCGTCTCGTGTCGGGACGGGTGCCCCATAAAGCGTAGCTACTACTCCAAAATACAAAACTATGTATAACACTGTTTTTTTCATATTTTAATTTTATAATAGCAAATATTCTTTGTCAAGTATTTTCATACTCGCTCATTATCTCTTCTATTACTGGGAATCTATTTCTTATCTTATTAACATACTTTTTCATCTCTATTTCACTATTTATTCCGCTCACTTCCTCAGCAATTGCCTTTGTCTCGTTCTTTGATAAGGAGCGGATTATCTTCTTTATTTCCAACAAATAAATTGGCGCTACCGAAAGCTCATCTATTCCCATTCCAACAAGAATCGGTATAGCAGGCGGATAACTTGCCAATTCACCACATAAACTTACCCATTTCCTTGCACTATGCGAGACTTCAACAGTATGTTTGATTAGCTTTATAACCGCAGGATGTAAAGGATTGTAAATATGTGCTACCATCGGATTAGTTCTATCACATGCAAGCATATATTGGGTTAAATCATTTGACCCTATGGACAAAAAATCTACCTCTTTGGCGATAGCAGAGGCAATAATAGCGGCACTCGGTACTTCTATCATTACTCCTATTTCAATATTTTCGCCATAATGGATACCAGTTTTCGCAAGTCTTTTAGCCACCTTCTTTATACAAGATTTGGCAAGTTTCACTTCATCTAAACTTTGCACCATAGGGAGTAAAATTCTTACATTATTGTGCCGATTAGTCCGAATAATAGCTTTAAGTTGAGTATTAAATATATTACGCTTCGCTAACGAGACCCTTATCCCACGCCACCCTAATGCTGGATTCCGTTCTTTAATGCGGTTATCGTTGGGAAGAAGTTTATCACCCCCCAAATCTAATGTCCTTATAGTAATAGAATTAACCTTTTGGGCAAGCGAGTCATAGATCTCAAATTGCTCCTCTTCGCTTGGCAAAGCATCTTTTTTAAGATAGATAAACTCAGTCCTCATAAGTCCAATAGCTGATGCTCCAAAGACAAGTGCAACATCTATCTCCTCAGGTAATTCAATATTGTATGCAAGGTCTACAGTATGACCATCCAAAGTCCTACAAGGAAGGGAAGTTAAGGATAATAACTCCTTTTCATATACTTGGAATCGGTGTATTCTATCTTCATAGATACGGCGAGTAGATTCGTCAGGCTCAATAATGACAATACCATGGTTACCGTCAATAATAATTTCATCCCCCGATTTCACACTATCTGTAATATTAGATATCCCAACAACTGCGGGTATTCCAATTGCCCTTCCCATTATAGCTGTGTGAGAAGTGCTGCCACCCAACTCAGTAGCAAAGCCACTCACTATTTCTTTATTAAGCCGTGCTGTATCAGATGGAGATAAGTCTTTTGCTATAACTATATGTCTATCCCCGATAAATCGGGATTTCCGCTTCGCTCCAACTTGCTGTAAAGCAGACAATTGTGATTGCCCTTTTAAGTTACGGAGGACCCTATTAGTTACATCTTTTATATCAGCTACTCTTGCTCTTATATATTCATTTTTAACTTTCTTAAACCCTGCCATTATTTCGGTTGTTGTTTTTCTGAATGATTGGGTCGCGGTTAAGTTATCTATTTTTATCTTATCAATCGTACTATTTATGAGTGTAGGGTCTTCGAGCACTAATAATTGGGCATCAAGGATACGGGAATGGTAATCATCAATTTGAGGTTGAACCTCACAGCTCATAAAGTCAGCCCTTATTAGTTCTAATTCGTGTTTTGTTTTTTCTAATGCGGAGGCAAATTTACTTAATTCATAATTCTCTTTCCCACTCTTTGATTTTGGCTTCTTACCTTTTTCAGCCAGAGGCCGATCCGCCTTTAGCGGAGATATTTGACCACCCTCTATCACTTCCATAAAATCATATACCACAGCTTTTGACATAACAATACCCGGTGAAGCTGCTATACCGCGTAGCATTCTCATTTTTATTCCCCCTTGAGGAGATTCAACCTCAAGTTGAACATCCTATTCTTCGCCAAACCCAGTATCTATTAACTTAACTATTGCTTCTACTGCTTCATTTTCATCCTCACCATCTGCCATCACGGTCAATTTAGTCCCCATATCTGCCTCCATAATTAAAATATCCATTATTGATTTGGCATTTGCCTTCATTCTATCCCGTTCAAGTATAATTGCTGATTTATACTTACCTGCCTCTTTTACTATACTTGCAGCAGGCCTTGCATGGATACCTAACTTATTTTTTATACTTACTTCACACTTTACCACTTGTTCCCCGCAGTAGCGGGATTTCCGCTTCGCTACAAGAAATTATCATACAGATAAGAAGGTGTCAAGGAAAATACAAAGGACTTATTTAATCAGGATTATTTTTTTTATCGGGACTATGAAGTCCCTCCCACCGAGTTTAATAAAATAGCTACCCATTTCTAAATCACTAACATCTAAAATAGTGGTAAGTCCCGTTCCCAAGGAAACGGGATAAGGATTAAGCAAAAAAGATTTAACTAATCTGCCTGTTAGGTCATATACTTCCAATAAAATTGGGGATTGTCCCGCTTTTTTCGGGACCCCGCATTCGCGGGAGGAATTGGGAATTGTAATAGTAGTGGAGAAAGAAAATGGATTAGGATAAATTTCTAATTTGGGATTTGGGATTTGGGATTTGGGATTTGCACTTTCTTCTACCCCTACATACAGGAGCTTAATATTCAAAATAGTTGGCGCCCCACTATCAACTATAACACTATCTATCTTTACTGTATCGTAGCCACTTTTAGATACCTCTACGGTATATACTCCGGGTGCCAAGATTCTGTGATACCTACCGAATAGTGGTTCACTTAAACGGGGTGATATTTTATCGTTATAAGCTTCAAGTATTCTAACTTCTGCTTCAATAGGTGTGCCGGCAAGAGAATCAATAATCTGTCCTGTAATTCCACTTCCCAATGCTCTATCCAATAAAAAGTAAGCCCCAACCAGATTTCTTTGGCATAATCCGTCAACTGCCTCGCCTAATAGGATACAACAGGTGCATACTTCTGCGGTAAAAGAAATAGTACCTTGTGTTCCATAAAACCAATCCCTTGCACTTCCACCATCTCCGATTGTACCGAATATGGCAGCATAACTGCCTGTGGCTCTCTCATTGGTAATCAATTTAGCCATTGAATCAGCGATTGGCTTAATAGTAGGATGGTCGGGAGAGAAAGTCATATCCCATCGCCATGGATAATAAATTACTTCCTTTATTCCAGTTCTCGCCGAATGGTAACAGACATCAAAGACGAAATGTTGTGCCAAACTCAAATTCCTAATCGCCTGTGTCTCTAATTCAGAAAATGGAGCATCGCCCCTATAATACTCAGACAAAGGATTAGCATCTCCGTCATTCCAGTTAAAATCATAATTCCGATTAAGGTCAACGCCGTCAGAATCACGCTCAAAAGTGCCATTATGATTATTATCGTGCGTATTTTTACGCCAAATAGTATCCAGACCAGAAGTAACTATTTCCCTGCCATCCGGATTAACGATAGGAACTATCCAGATTTCAAGACTATCTATCCATCTGGTAACCTTTGGGTCTATTCCATAGCGGGTAACTAAGTCATTTATCATATGCATACATATTTCAGTTCCTAACAGTTCTTCGGCGTGATGTGTGCCATTGTAAAGTATAGCGGGCTCATCTTCCTCGATTTGTGGATTAGCTGAAATCTTTATCGCCCATATAGGAAGACTATCAGTATGCGAAATACCAATGCTATCAAGATAAGTGATATTAGGGTAGAGAGTAGCGATAGAATCAAGTTCCTTAACTACTTCTTGATATGTATGATACCTTTCTGGAACGCTTGCCCAAATACAAGAAGCGAAAAACGATAGAATATAGAAAATAAGTCTCAAAAAGAACTCCTTTAGTGACTTAACCTTGCCGTTTTGTCTCTTAACGCCTGCGTTATTCCACTTAACGCACTCGTTTTGTCTCTTAACGCACTCGTTTTGTCTCTTAACGCACGCGTTCTGTCACTTAACGACCTCGTTTTGTCTCTTAACGCACTCGTTCTGTCACTTAACGCACTCGTTTTGTCACTTAACGACCTCGTTTTGTCACTAAACGCCATCGTTATTTCTTTCATTGGTATCCTATTTTAATATAGTTAATTTCTTTGTTACTTTGTAGCCCACTGTCTCTAATTTAATGAAATAAACGCCTGAACTCACATCTTTTGTATCCCAGTTCACAGTATAATAACCAGCTTCTTTATCCTCATCCACAAATGGCTTTATTAACCTGCCTGTTATATCATATAGCGACAAACTTACCCTGCCCTTAATCGCTAACTGATACCCGATAACCGCAGACCGAATAGATGGATTAGGATACACCTCTAATTTTGCATTTTGCACTTTGCACTTTGCATTTTCTTCGCAACCTATATTTTCAACCACTGCAGAGTCTTCATACGGCAGATAGTTATGAGCAGTTACGGTAACATATATTATACCGGGAGTAGCAAGTGTTAACTTAAAAGTTATTCTGCCATTAGTTCCTGTTATTTGATGAGCATATAGTTCGCCATCCTTCATAATACAAACAAGTGCGTCTTTTACGGGCAAAGAACTCTGTGTCATTACATCAACAACAAACTGGCTATCCTCTACAAATACTAATGTGTCGTGTTTCACGATAATAGTTTCGAGCATTTTCGTCCCC
>JACQXS010000028.1 GCA_016208615.1 Candidatus Stahliibacteriota bacterium
TAGGTGAATTATTAGCCAATTATTCCCAACGGGGTAGGGTCGAAGCCCTCGCTTCAACTATTTCTGACCTGTAATTTACTCAACGGGATAGGAGTTGTCGCGCTTTCTTCGGGATCCCGCTTGTCCCGCTCCAGCGGTGGCTGTGGCGGGAAAGCCCTCGCTTCAACCATCTCTGTTTTTTCCCGCATTCCTTGCCTTTTTTGCCCACTTTTACGACATCTTGACGATAGGCTTACCACTATTTCCAGACAGGTACACATCGGGAACACATCGGGGACACATCGTATATACACCGCTAACACTTTTACGACATCCCATCGTTTCAACCATTTAACCATTTAACTCCCCAACTCCCGTATGTATAATTATAGGCCTATGGGTAATTGGATTCTCTTCTATAAGCACCCTCACTCCATATACCTCCTCTATTATATCTTTTCTAATGACCTCTTCCACAGCTCCTACCTTCACTATCCGTCCCTTACTTAAAACCGCTACCCGCTTCGCATACCCAACTACTATATTTATATTATGCGAACTTATTATCAAAGTCAAGCCCTTAGAGCGAAGCGACATCCCGCTACCGCAGGACACATTCAAACTCCTTAGTATATCAAATATCCTTACCTCATGTCGTATATCAAGATGAGCAGTCGGCTCATCAAGTAATAAAAAACACCCCTGCTGAGCTATCGCCCTAGCTATTCGTACCCTCTGTAATTCACCACCTGAAACTTCTTGTATTAACTTGTCTCTCAGATGATATGTGTCCGTTATTCCCATTGCCCATTCCGCTACCTCATAATCTTCAGAAGTCTCTAACCACTTAACATATGGAAACCGACCCATCAACACTACATCTATGCACTTAAAAGGTAAGCTAAATATACTTTGCTGTACTACAACACTCTGTAATCTCGCAAGCTCTTTCTTCTTATACTTCCTGATATCCTTACCTCCTACCAGCACATCCCCTCTAATCGGCAACAATGTCCCAGCTATCACTTTAAGTAAAGTTGATTTACCAGCTCCATTAGGTCCTATTATACCGAGAAATTCCCCTTCCTCTATTTTTAATGTTATATCTTCTAATACTCTCTCCCCTCCATACCCAGCGCTTATTTCTCTTAATTCTATCCCTCCCATTTCATCTTTCATCTTTTCTCTTTCATCTTTCATCTCTCATCTTTCATCTTCTCTCTCTTTATATGCATTACTTAACCTAACAAACTCTTCCCAACTCAATTCCTCCGGCCTACGCGATAAATCTATACCTCCAAGTATTGACACCCTCAACCCTAAACTATTTTTTAACTGCTTACGCCGATGTGCAAATACTCTATGTACTACATTAAAAAATACACCCTCATCTATTGCAGAAAGACACTCCTTAGGCCTTAATACTATTACCTGGGACAGCACTTTACTACTTGGGTAAAACAAATCTCCTGATATATCAAATAAGCGATTTATTTCCATATAATACTGCACTAACACTGATATGCTGCCATATATTTTACTACCTGGCTTAGCATACACTCTTTGTGCCACTTCCTTTTGTAAAGTTAGAACACAACTATCCACATATCCCCTATTCTCTAATACCCAATACAAAAAATCAGAACTTATGGAATAAGGTAGATTGGAGACTATCTTAATCCTTCTATACCCAAAATCAGATAACCTAATATATAATATATTCCCACACATTAAAAATAAATTACTCATACCCTTATACCTTTCTACCAATAACCCATATAGCACACTATCCTTTTCTACTCCATATACCTTAACCCCGTATGCCAATATCCTTTCCGTTAAAATACCCAACCCCGTCCCTACTTCAAGTACCACATCACCCGTCTTTATATTACATTCCTCTACTATACGCACCGCCACCTCATCTGAGGTCAAAAAGTTCTGTCCCATACTCTTCCTTGGCACTATAGAATGCTCCTCTATTAGCTCCTTTACTTTCATTTCCTAAACCTCCATATCAAAACAGCCGCACCCACAAAAAATATTAGATTCGGCATTATACTCGCTACCGCCGGCGACAAAAGCCCCGAATGCCCAAATGCTTTCGCCAATTGCATAAACCCCCAATACAAAAAACTTACAAATAACGCTATCGCAAATCCTATGATAAAGCCAGTATTACGCACCCTGCTTGCCAATGGAAAACCTAATAAGAGAACTATTAAGTTCATAAATGGAAAAGAGAGCCGCGTCCAAAGGTCAACAAGTTCCTTATTTACATCTTCCCCACCTCGCTGCATCTTATTAATATACCTCCTAAACTCAAAAAATCCCATCCCAAGTGGGGACTTTACTTCCTTAACTAAATCTAACGGCGCCTCTTTTAGCCCCAAAACTAACGAATCAAAGGTCATTTCTGCAAAAGCATCAGGATTGAATACTTTTATACTCCCTTTTATTAAGGTCCAATCCCTTCCATCCCACACGGCACGAACCGCATCACTCCTCCTTTTAATAGAATAATCAACCCCAAATTCATAGATTGTCAGCCCTTGTATCACCCCTTGTCGCGGGTCAATATACTTGATGTGATAAAACTTATTATCCTCGCCCGTATAATAAATATTACGACTCGGTACTATGCTTACCTTCGGTCGCTTATTTATCCTCTCTGATTCTAACTCAATCTTCTTTTGACTCAGCAAAGGCGAAAGTGTCTCATTCACTACTAAAACTAATACACTAAATACTATGCCTATACCAAATATAGGTAATGATAAACGATAAGCAGAAGCACCTGAAAACCTAAATGCCGCTAACTCAAAATGCCGCGATAATGTGCCGATGGAAATAAAACAACCAAGCATACAAGCAATAGGGGATAAAGTCGTCCCTATTATCCACGGGATTTGATAAATATAGTATTGCATAATCACATAAACTGACACCCCATTATCCACAAACTTAGATATCTGCTCAAATACATCAACTATTATGTAGATAACTAATAGACCAACTAAACTAATGAATAGACCTCTTACAAATTCCTTCATTATATACCTATCCGCTATCTTCATTTACTTACATCTTAACTATGGAATTAAAGAAGTCAAGAAATTCCTAACCTTCAACCCTATTTGTCATTCTGAGCGTAGCGAAGAATCTATCTTCCATTTAACCATTTAACCATTTAACCATTTAACCATTTAACCATTTAACCATTTTTGGGTTGAAGCCCTCGCTTCCGGATAGAGTTGTCCCGCTCTTTTCGGGATCCCGATTTATCAGGAAAAGCCCTCGCTTCAACCCTATTACTTATTACAATTTAATAGGGGTAGGTTGAAGCCCTCGCTTCAACCCTATTACTTCTCGTAGCCTACTGGTATAATGTATAAGGGGTCTTCGTTCTGCGGTAAAGACAATATGCTTTTCACCTCATCATCGTCAAACGCTCCAACAGGTACAGATGCTAATCCCATTGCTACTGCTTGGAGATGCAAGTTCTCCGCACAATGCCCTATATATCTTCTTGCCCGTTCCCCATATCGCTTGGAAGTACGCTCATAAATAGCAGAGATAATAAAATCACAAGGTGCCTCTTTAATAAAAGATTGTCCCAATGCCGACTGCGTAAGTTTTGACCTCAAATCTTCCGTCTTCTCTCTTACTAACTTATGACCCTCCGGAATATAATGGAACACACCATCTGCTTTGACAACCCTTATTTCAAGCGGATATGTAGCACCAGCTGATGGAGCACACCTAAGACCATTAGCAGTAGTCATCCCTTGCAGCGACCACAAAAGTTGAGATATCTGCTCTAATGTTAAAGGAGTATCTTTATATACCCTTATAGAACGACGCTTCCCAATACACTCTTCTATTGACACCTTGCCTTTAAGAACCGGAATTGGTAATTTTATTTCCATACCTTCGCCTCCTAATAATAAAAACATTAAAATACTCATTATCAAATCCCTCCTATCCAAGCAGTAGCATCTTCAATAGTGCCATCCTTATGTATAATCCATTTTGTGCCTGCCTAAAATAGGCAGCCCGCGGATCAGCATCTACTTCCGGAGCTATTTCATCAACCCTCGGCAATGGATGCAAAATAATAGACTTCCTTTTCATCACTTCCAATAGTTTCTTATTTACGATATATTTACCGCGTGCCTTCTCATAATCCTCTATCCGTTCACCAAAGCGTTCTTTTTGTATCCTTGTTTGATATATCACATCTACTTTGGCACTCACTTCCCTTAAATTACTTTCCTCATAAAATTGGACTTTGTGCCTCTTGAGATATGTCTTTATATCCTGTTTCATTTTAACAACTTCAGGAGCTACAAAATAAAGCGTTATCTTGTCATATTTACCCAATAAATAGGATAATGAACGGGCAGTCCTACCATTAGCCAGGTCGCCTACCATAGCAATTGAAAGACCATCTATTCTGCCAAGCTCTTTTTGAATAGTATACAGGTCTAACAAAGATTGAGTAGGATGCTGTCCCGCACCATCACCTGCATTTATTATAGGAATAGTCGCTATTTCAGCTGCCCTTTCAGCAGCTCCACTCTCGTAGTGCCTTATAACTATTACATCTGCATAACCCTCCACAATTCTAATCGTATCTTCAAGTGTCTCCCCCTTAGATGCAGATGAAAATTCACGCGCATTCTCAGTGCTTATTACTTCACCTCCCAATCTTCTCATTGCCGATTCAAAAGACAACCTCGTCCTCGTAGAGGGCTCGTAGAATAAAGTTGCCATCACCTTATGAGCCAACATATTAGAACCACCACTCTTTATTATAACTTCCATCTCACGAGCAATAGAAAATAACTCAGCTAAAAACTCACGATTAAATTGCTGTGACTTAACTATATTTCTTATCATTTTATCCCCCTATCTCCCTCTTGTAGTTACAGAGTTCACTCTGCCAATCCCAATGTAATCGGGTCAAAGTCAAGCAAGATTGATAACTCATATACACGCCGACATAACTTATGTACGCACCGACATAACTCATATACACGCCGACATAACTCATGTACGCGCCGACATAACGCATTAGTTAGAAACCTAACATCTTGCACCCTGTACCAGAACCTTATCATTTTATTCCCTCATTTTTAAGTAGTTCTGCTGATGTATTAGCTTTAGAAATAATATCCACCGAAGTCCTTATCCATTTGTCTTGGGCAAGAATTGCTTCATACTTACCCTCCGTTCCCCACATTGCCTCAAATATTGCTTCTTTAAGAGCTTCTCCAACAAACTGCGACACTGAATCAAATTGGACATCTGTAAACTCTATTTCTTGGGTTCGGATGTAAGACTTAAAATCCTGCAAAATTGTATTCCCTATCTTAAAATCATGCGTGAGCTTCGGATGTTCCCTTGCATATTTAGAAGCATAATGTATAAAGGCGCCCTTACCTCCGACAGTTATAAGCAATGGAGGAGGTAGCTTTGTTTCATTAAAAAGTAAAGGAGAAAGTGATACTACGGGCTCACACACTACATCAGGCACTATAGAACCACCCGCTACAAGTTCCCTTTTCAGTGGTCCAAGGGTAGTATATTTTTTGCCCAAAGATGGATTTCTGAACAAAAACAATGTCGTATCCAATTGGTTTATACATCTACCACTCGGTGTATGGTATGTGGCAGTTGTAAGCTTAATCGCTCCACTCTCTAATGGAAATAAGGTTTGAACTGACCCTTTCCCAATAGTAGTATCTCCGACAATTAGCCCCGCATCCCAATCCTGTATCGCTCCGGCTACAATCTCAGACGCCGAAGCCGAATATTTATTAACAAGAACAATAATAGGAGCAGTCCCAATTTTAGAACCCACCGTAGCATAGTAATCGCGATTAGTCTCAGGCACCCTACCTTTTGTGGACACAATAAGCTTGCCTTTGGGTAAAAAGTGGTCAGAAACATTAATTGCTTCTACTAATAGCCCACCAGGGTTACCGCGTAAATCAATGATAAACTTATTTGCTCCTTGCAAGACTAAAGAATCTAACACCCTACCCACATCTCCACCTGTATTGGCAGAGAATTGGGCAATCCGAATATAACCTATATTAGAACTAATTACTCCTGAATACACTACATTTCTTATTTTTATCTTCTCGCGGGTCAAATGGAAGTCTATTGGCTCTTTAATACCTTCTTTCTTAACTTTGAGAATAACACTAGTGCCAGCAGTACCACGCATTTTAGTAACCGCTTCATTAATTGATATTCCTTTGGCTGAAATACTATCTATCTCTATTATCTCGTCTCCTGCCTGTAAGCCAGCACGATAAGCGGGAGTGCCTTCAAATGTCTCCATAATGGTAATTACATTTTTTAACTTCCCTACCATAAAGCCCAGCCCACCATACTCGCCACTTGTATGAATTTTAAGCTCCTTATAGCTCGTTGTATCTAAATAAACAGTATGGGGGTCTAATCTTTGTAGCATCCCATTAATCGCATATTGAATTAAATCGGATGGCGATACTTCTTGGACATAATTCCGTAAAACAGTATTAAAAACAGTGCTAAAAGTCTGGATTGACTGACGAATATTTATAGTAGCACTGATTAATATCCCACCTGCTATCACAACTATTCCTATTATACCAATATACTTCTTTTTCATCTTCTCTCCTTTTATCTCCTTATCCCCCACAGGGTAGGTTCGGTCTATCCCGTCTTGGCGGGAGTCCCCTGACCCGAACTAACTATAATTCTGCAATAAAGGGGCAACTAATTCCCTTACTCCTTTTTCAATCTCATCTATTGACAACATTCCATCTATTACTTTCACTCTATCCGGATTTTTATGTGCAATTTCAAGATATTTACTACGCACAGAACGATAAAAATCCTCTATCTCTACTTCCATCCTATCCCGATGACTAATACGCTTAAAACCTACCTCAGGAGTAATATCAATTAAAATGGTGAGATTAGGGACAATACCTTGCGTAGCTAATGAGTTCATAGTTTTAATTGAACGCTCCAAAATACCACGACCCTTACCTTGATAAGCAAAAGTAGAATCAGCATACCTATCAGCAATTACTATCTTATTCGCTAAAAGTGCCGGCTTGATGACCCCTTCTACATCTTGAGCCCGGTCAGCCAAATATAAGAAAAGCTCTGTAAAACGGGACATCTCTTTGTTCTTATTATCTAACAAAATATCCCGTATCTTCTCCGAAATCCTTGTCCCACCAGGTTCCATTGTAAATACACATTCGTGTCCCTGAGAGACAAGCCAATCCTGTAATCTCTTTGCCTGAGTAGTCTTACCACTACCCTCTATCCCTTCAAATGTAATAAATAAACTCATCGTTCCAGAAAGCTACTTTGTTGACTTTTAACCATTTTATTTTCAATAAGCGTAAGTTGCTGCTCTTTATCTATTTTCTTAAATTTACCAACCCACTCCCCGTTCTCTTTTCTTTGTTTGAAAGTTTTGATTACCTTATGTTTTTCTAATTCCATTTGTATCCTAATTCTTTCCTTTTCACAGTATTTCAATCTCTCTTCTGCCATTTTCACATATTCAGGGCTTATTTCAATTCCAAAGTAATCTAACCCCAATAATTTAGCCGCTACTAATGTAGTCCCACTACCTGCATATGGGTCTATAACTACTCCTTTATTATCACTTAAAATTGAATAAACACAGCGAGTTGGTAATTCAATTGGAAATGGTGCAGGATGAGATATACTTTTCTCGGGAAATATATCCCAAATAGATTTTAATAACGCATGCCTTGATTGTAACTCTTCCCCAATAGCATCATTCTTACCCGGCTTCATTAGCCAATATATCCTCTCATCTATCTGCCAAAATCTCCAGCCCCTTATATTGCTTACAACCACTCTGTCCCAAATAACCTTCTGTTATTTTAACGCCGTATTTTTATTTTCTTGAATCAATAACTTCATCGTCTAATATCTCGCTATCAACTATATCAACAACTTTACAACTTACATAATTATTATCTTCTAATTGCTTTTCGGCATAAGCTTTTTTATTCCTCACGTTCGCTGGAATTTTAATCATATATTCAACTTTTTCTACTCTTCTTACAGTCTCATTTTTAGTTAGATGTATCTTGTAGTTTTCATAATTTACCTCTTGAGCTCCATTTTTGGAACATCTCTGTTAGCATAGCTGTACCAAAAAATACTCCCTTTTCTTTAGACGAATACTTTATCTCAATATAAAAAGTTTTACCGTTTTTCTTTCCCAACAGATCACAACTTTCATTCTTGGCTGGTTTTACATCAGTAAATCCGTTGTTCTCTAACCATTCTTTGGCTTTTCTTTTAGCCAAGCTGTCTGAAATTGTCTTTGTTTTGCCCATATATCTGCCTTTTTAAATGCAAATATATGGTAAAGTAAATTACATATCTTGTCGAGTATTTTTTTAATAAAATTTCCATTACTTCTCTTTTTTGCTATCTTCCCCTCTTTGTGCACATAGCCTGCTAACGTCACAGTCAAGAATTCTCTTATAGTGGACGAATTTTTATCATTGATATACATTGTTAGTAAATCTACCAATATTCCAATTAGTGTATCTTTAGATTTGCCTATCAAATATTTGCTTAACTCTATATGCTCTCCTGTCGCATATATTTTTATCACATTTGCTAATTCTTGATTCATTTAATTTTTATAATCGGAATGCCCAAATCTTTACATATCGCTTTCGCAGTAAAAGTATTGATTTCGCTATGTCTTGGAATGGTCACAGATTTATCAGTTCTCGGATTATAAAACAATGTATGCTTTTTTCCTTCTCGTTCAAAATAACAGCCGTTTTTTATTAAATACCTTAAAAACACTGCTCTTTTCATACATTTACAGCCACCTTTTCTTCAACAACTTTTTCATATCCTTTAATAGAGTGTCTATAGTTAGACTCCACAACCATTTTTATTGCCTCTTCTAAGTTTTTTTTGACTTCTTCTATTGTTTTACCTTGTGAATGGGCCCCAGGTAATTCTTTGATAAAACCTGCATACCAGTTTTCGCTTTTTACAATAACAAATGTATAATTACTTAACATAGTTCCCCCTTTTTTTATCTTTTCTAAAACCCTACATCAAATTCTAATATTTATTAAAGCACCTGTCAATCCTGCATCCAGCGCTATTTTACATGACCTTATGGCATCAATGACAACACCCGCTGAATTAGGCGAATCCCAAACTTCCATTTTAAGTTCTATATTCAATGGCACATCGCCAAATGTCTTCCCTTCCATCCTTATATAAGCGAACTTTCTATCCAAAAGCCACGGCACCCAATCCGAAGGTCCTATATGCACATTCTCTTTTTCGTCAATCTTATGGTGAATCTGTGAAGTCACCGCCTGTGTCTTGCTTACCTTTTTAGAGTGCAATCGCTCTCTTTCAAGCATATTAAGAAAGTCAGTATTCCCACCTACATTTAGTTGATAAGTCCTTTCAAGCCGAACCCCTCTGTCATTGAATAGGTTTGTTAGCACCCTATGTGTAATTGTCGCCCCTACCTGTGACTTTATGTCATCCCCAATAACCGGGACACCTGCATCTTTGAACCTTGCATCCCAATACTTTTGATTAGCAATGAATACGGGGATACAATTTATGAATCCCACTTTCGCCTGTAATACCTGCTCTACATACCATTTTGTAGCTTCCTCACTACCGACGGGCAAGAAATTTATGACTACATCGGTTTTTGTCTCTTTCAACACACGCACAATATCAGCCGTTGAGCCGGGGGCTGGTTTGACAATATCAGCCAGATACTTACCTATGCCATCATGCGTCATACCACGAATAACAGGAAGATTAAGCTTTGGAACTTCACAAAACTTATAGGTATTATTGGGCTTGACATAGATTGCTTCACCTAAATCTTTACCTACTTTATTCCTATCAATATCAATGGCACAGGAAAACTCTATATCGCCTATATGATATTGCCCAAACAATAGATGCATAATTCCAGGTATATTGTCTTCTTTTGCATTTTTATAGTAATGTACACCTTGAACTAAACTGGATGCACAATTCCCTACCCCTATTATGCCGGTTCTTATTTTGCCCACCTCTCCTCCTTTCTTTAATCTTTTAATCTTTAATTCTTATATGTCAACTAAAATTTTTTACAGGACATTACACATTTTTTAGCCATCCATTTGTAAGTTGTTAAATAACAATGGTTGAAATAGTTTATTTTGAAGTAGTTAAGCATCTTTAGTGCTGTTAATCTGTCAGGGTCTAAAGACCATTGACTAACTCCGCTCTTTAGGGCGGAGTAGGGAAACTATTCTTAATGTGGGCTTTAGCCCTGAAAGATAATTAGGTTATATCATGGCTAAAGCCGATATCTTTGGATTACCGGCACCTCCACCATCTATGCAACTCAATATCTTAACCCTTTGAACCCTTAACCCCTCCTGTTATTGCGAGAAACGAAACAATCTCTAAGTCCCCTGACCCGCGCATTCGTACATCGCCCTCTCTATACTTTCAGACTTTTAGACTTATATTTTTCCGAGTGCTTGTTCAATATCAGCAATTATATCAGCAATATTTTCCATGCCCACTGAACAACGAATTAAATTAGGTGGAATACCTGCCTTTTTTAATTCTTCCTCTCCCAAAGAAACATGAGTAGTTGAGGCAGGATGAGTTACCAAAGTCCTTGAAGTCCCCAGATGAGTAGCGTGGGTCCATAATTTTAGGGCTTCTATAACTTTGACTGCTTCCTTATATGTACCTTTTATTATGAAAGATAACAAAGAGCTGCATCCCGTCATTTGCTTTTTAGCCAGTTTGTATTGTGGATGACACTCTAATCCTGGATAATTAACAGACTCTACTTTTGGATGAGTTTCCAGGAATTTAGCTAAAGCCATAGCATTTGATGAATGTCTTTCCATTCTCAATGAAAGCGTTTCCATACTCATAAGCAGGAGCCACGCATTAAAAGGCGACATAGAGGGTCCCAAATATCTCATTGCTCCCTTTCTAATCTCTTTAATGACCTTTTTTTTCGCTATAATAGAGCCGCCCAAACTTGTAGCATTGCCGCAAAGATATTTAGTTACAGAATGAACTACTATATCAGCTCCCATTTGAAGTGGCTTCTGAAGTGCAGGTGTGCATATAGTATTATCAACAATTAAGGGTATATTTTTGGAATGCGCCAGTTTAGCCAATGCCGATATATCAGCCACATATAAGGCGGGGTTGCTGGGTGATTCTACGAACAGGAATTTAGTTTTATTATTTATGGCTTTTTCCCAACAACTAATATCATTTGGCTTAGTTACCCAATTCACCTTAATCCCCATTTTCGCTGCACCGACATCAAAAAGCACAAAAGTCCCCCCATAAACACGATTAGAAGAAACGATTTCATCTCCTTTTTGGCATAAATGATGAGTAATGAGCAAAATAGCACTCATTCCTGAGGAAGTAGCTATGGCAGCTTCCCCTTGTTCCAGCATAGCAAGGCGGCGTTCAAAGATGTCAACTGTCGGGTTATCCCATCTGCCATAACAAAATAGGCCCTCTTTTTCTGCTGCATAAGCATCAGCCCCTTGTTGTGCATTTTCAAAAGGGTAAGCCACACTTTGCCAAAGAGGCACAACTATTGAATTAGATTTCAGCGCATCATATGCACCTCGTATGGCTATAGTATCAAATTTCCAATCTTTCATTTTGATTTCTCCTTTTTCTATTCTCCACACTAAAGTGTGGGGTTATTGGTTATGCACTTTATTATTTCTTCTGCTACTTTTAATTTCTGGAGTAGGGGTAGTTTTTTTATTTTTAGTTTCTTGTCTATTAAAGTGACAGCTGACATATCCGAACCGAGTGCTGATATATCATTAGCGGCAATAAGGTCTAATGATTTGTCTTTAAGTTTAGCTTTGGCGTTTTCTATAAGGTTATCCGTTTCCAGGGCGAATCCGCATATAAATAGTTTTTTCTTTTTCTTGCGTGCCAGTTTAAGTATATCTTGGGAGCGCTTAAATTGCACTTCCAAAGAAGGGGACTTTATTTTCATATTTGAATAATTAGCAGGAATGTAATCCGTGACAGCGGCGGCCATAATGAGTATATCGGTTTTGGGTATTCTATTAAGCACTTCATTAGCCATTTGCGTAGAGGAGTGGACATTTATTATTTCTACACCTGAAGGGGGTGTAATATCAGATGGGCCTGAGATTAGTATTACATTGGCTCCCTGTAGTTTAGCTGTCTCAGCAATGGCATAGCCCATTTTACCAGATGATTTATTGGTGATACATCTGACGGGGTCTAAGTCTTCTTCTGTTCTACCTGCTGTAACTATGACTTGCTTGCCCGTCAATAGCTTTGATGGGTTCATAATTTTGTAGGTTTCTGCCACTATTAGAGTTGTGTCCGGGAATCTGCCTTTACCAATCTTTAATGTGCTCAGTTGACCGACATCAGGGTCTATAAAGAAATAGCCAATGGATTTGAGTTTATTTATATTATATTGTAGTATTTTGTTTTGCCACATATAAGTATCCATACAGGGGGCAAAAAGGATTGGGCAATGAGAGGCGGCGACAACACAGGAAAGCAAGTCATCAGCAATGCCGCTGGCAACTTTACCTATAAAGTTATAAGTAGCGGGTGCTATAAGTATCATATCAGAAAAAGCCATTTCAATATGAGGTGGTGTTTTGCGTGGTTCAAATAGGTCAGATATAACATTATTGTTAGATAGGGTAGCAAAAGATAATGGGGTAACAAATTGAGTAGCTTCTTTAGTGAGGACACATAGGACATTATGACCTTCTTTTCTGAATTTGCGTACTATATCTAATGCTTTAAATGCGGCGACGCTGCCAGTTACGCCTAATAGTATTTGTTTCATTTGTTGTGCGGGTCAGGGGACCCGCACTTGCAAACCTAAAGGTTTGCCCTACAAGATTACATCACAAAGCACTTGCAAACCTAAAGGTTTGCCCTACAAGATTACATCACAAATGCCCAAAATAATGGGCGGGGAGTTACCAAGTTCACCGCCTACCCACCTAAAATAATGGGCAGGGACAAGCCCTGCCCCTACAAGAGTGGGAAGGGAAAAAAAAGCTTGACTTTGTATATTAGGTAATTTAATATGGAGGTAAGGAGGTATAAATGAGGAAGGAGTATTTAATGACGGCTGGTCCGACGCCAGTGCCTGAAAAGGTAAGGGTGGCGGAGGCGCAGCCAATAATTTACCACAGGGCTAAGGAGCATCGTGAGATATTTAAGCGAGTATCCGAGAATTTGAAGTCCATTTTCAAGACACAGAATACGGTGCTGACATTCACTTCTTCTGGGACGGGAGCAATGGAAGGAGCAGTAGTTAATACGCTATCGGCTGGTGATAAGGTACTTGTGGTTCGGGGTGGGAAGTTCAGTGAGCGTTGGTCTGAGATTTGCGTAGCGTATGGGATAGAAGTAGACAATATAGATGTAGAGTGGGGCGATATAGCGGCGCCTGGACTGGTAAAGGAGTATTTGGATAAGGAGCCGGGTATAAGGGCATTTTTTTCTACATTGTGTGAGACATCTACGGGTACGCTATTTCCTATAAAAGAGTATGGGGAGTTAATCAAGGGGCGTGATAATACTATATTTGTAGTGGATGCGATTTCAGGATTGGGGGCATGTGATATAGAGGTAGATAAATGGGGGGTAGATATCTGTGTGTGTGGTTCACAGAAGGCGTTAATGTTACCCCCTGGTCTTGGATTTGCTTCAGTAAGTGAGAAGGCGTGGGGATTAGTGGGGAGTTCGCGTTTACCCAAGTTTTACTTTAACTTCGAGAAGGCTAGGTCATCATTAGAGAAAGGGGATACGCCATTTACGCCTGCAATTTCTTTAATCATAGCAATGGATGCATCGCTAAAGTTATTAGGAGAGGAGGGTATAGGTGAGATTTTGGAGCGGCATAGTTTATTGGCGAGTGCGACGAGGGCTGGTGTACAGGCATTGGGGTTGGAATTATTTTCAAAGTATCCAGCGAATACGGTTACTGCGATTAAGGTACCTGAAGGAATAGATGGTAGTAAGCTAATAGATGTGCTATTCTATAAGTATGGGGTGAAGGTAGCCGGAGGGCAGTCGCAGCTTAAGGGCAAGATATTTCGTATAGCGCATCTTGGGTATATGGGGCAGTTTGATGTGATAATAGCGATAACGGCGACTGAGTTGGCATTAAAAGATATGGGATATGGGGTAGAAATAGGGGCGGGGGTGAAGGCGGCGGAGGAAGTGTTGGCGGGTTAGCTTGTTAGGAATAAGGATATAAGGAGGGGGTGAGAGATGGTAGTATTTAATTTTAATCAGTTTTTGTATGGGGAAGTAAATCCGCCGAGACCTTACGTACGGCTATCAGGGCTGGGAAGCCCTTCCCACAATAGCATCTACCCTACAAAGCACTCCTTTCTATAACACTATAGAAGAAAAAGGAACTCCTTTCTCTGTATATGTTATAGAAGGAACTGTAGCAGCTGTTGGGGGGGGCAGTACCTGCAGTATTAAGTACTTTTTCTTTTCTTTATATGGCATACAGTAGTTGGGAGTCTGGATACTCACATCCACTTTATGCGGTAGTAGGTCTTGTTGTACTTCCATACTTTGTTGGCATACCCATAGGAGCAGCGTGTGGAACAAGTATTGCGGGTAAGGTATTCAAGCAGGAGGGTAGTTTTTGGAAATCGTGGGGCGGAGGAACAGTCGGATTGGTAGTAGGTACAGGCGTTGACTATTGTGTCAATAGAATGGGAGGAGAATTGTTTTCACATAACGAGCCGGGTTGGATGAATATAGGTTTAGCATACTCCTGTCTAATTGTAGGGGCTGTTATTGGATATAACTGGGGGAAGTAAAGAGAATGGTAGATGAGAGTTTCTGCTCTCCTCAATGGGTGAGGAGAGACCCGCACTTACCCGTCTTGGGAGTTTGAGTATTTGGATTTTGGGAATTGAAATTTGTCCCGTTTCCTTGCGGAATAGGACTTGTTTGGGATTTTAGATTGAGTTAAGGGGTATTCATTATTTCGAGGAATTCATTATTATTTTTAGTTCTTGACATGCGTGTAATCATAAGTTCCATGGCTTCGATTTGGTTCATTTCGAGTAGGACTCTTTTTAATAGATGGATGCGTTTTAGTTTATTATCTTCAATAAGTAGTTCAATTTTTCTAGTACCTGACTTATTGAGGTCGATTGCCGGATAGATGCCTCTGTTAGAGAGTTCTCTATCTAGGACGAGTTCCATATTGCCTGTACCTTTGAACTCTTCGAATATAACATCATCCATCCTTGAGCCCGTTTCGATAAGGGCGGTTGCGATAATAGTCAGTGAGCCACCTTCTTCAATACTTCTGGCGGCGCCGAAGAATTTTTTAGGACCGCGTAGAGCATCGGCATCAATACCACCTGAGAGAGTTCTGCCAGAGTGAGGTATGGTAGTATTATGGGCTCTCCCTAATCTAGTAATTGAGTCTAGGAGGATAATGACATCTTTTTTTTGTTCGACGAGTCGTTTAGCTTTTTCCATGACCATTTTGGCGACTTGTACATGGCGTTCGGGGTGTTCGTCAAAAGTGGAGGACACTACTTCGGCTTTGACATTTCTGCGAGTATCCGTGACCTCTTCTGGTCTTTCATCTACGAGTAAGATAATCGGTATCATTTCGGGATGATTTTCTGTAATTGAGTTAGCCATTTTTTGCAGTAGGATAGTTTTACCTGCGCGGGGTGGGGAGACAATGAGACCGCGTTGGCCTTTTCCAATAGGAGCAAGGAGGTCAATGATACGCATAGAGAGGTCGCCATCCTTTCTTTCCAGATTTATTTTTTGCGTAGGATAAAAAGGAGTGAGTTCATCGAATGGGATGCGGTTTTTACAAACCTCAGGGGATTCAAAGTTAATGGCTTCTACTTTAAGTAGAGCCGTGTATCTTTCCGAGTTTTTCGGAGGTCTGACCTGTCCGATAACATAATCGCCTGTTTGGAGAGCGAATCTTTTAATTTGCGTATTAGCGACATAAATATCTTGTGGAGAAATAAGGTATGAATTATTCTGTGAGCGTAGGAATCCATATCCTTCATCTAATATTTCCAGCACACCTTCACCGAACATAGATTCTTGTTTTTCGATATCCGCTTTAAGTAAGGCGCGGATGAGTTCAGTTTTAGCTAATCCTTTTGGCTCTTTAACTCCCTCTTTAGTGGCAATTTTCTGTAATAAAGAAATAGATTTATCTTGGAGTTCGACAATATTCATGGGATTTTTTACGGGTTCTTATTTTTTACATTTATCAAGTAGTTTAGCCCACTTGTTATTGATTTCGTCTTGTAGTTTATCTATAAGTTCATTTTTTTTCTCGAATAAGTGTTCAAATCTGCCTTGGAGTTTTAGCCACTCTATGATAGCCATTTCTTTTCGCGGTTGATAAGAGAGCTTATATTCTCCATTTACAACTTCGTAAAGTGGCCAGAATTTAGTTTCGACTGCCTGGCGAGCAATGTCAATTGTTTTATTAGTAGGGTACCGCCACCCAAGTGGGCACGGGGCTAATATATTAATAAAAGAAGGGCCTTGTGTATCTAATGCAGCTCTGACTTTGCGTGTCAAATCCGCCCAGTGCGATGGGATAGCCTGTGCTACATACGGGAGACCGTGGGCGACCATAATTTCAGTTAAGTCTTTGCGTGATTGAAGTTTGCCAGGAATAGCAGTACCAGTGGGTGAAGTAGTAGTATGCGCACCTAATGGCGTGGCCGAGGAGCGCTGTATCCCAGTATTCATATACGCTTGGTTATCATAGCATACATATAAGAACTTATGCTGCCTCTCTACTGCTCCTGATAGGGATTGCAGCCCTATGTCATAAGTGCCCCCATCACCGCCGATAGCAATAAAATTCCATTTCTCTGTTATTTTGCCTTTCCGCTTAAAGCTACGATAGGCGGCTTCCACCCCAGATATAACAGCCGATACATTTTCGAATGCTACATGAATATAAGGAACACTCCAAGCCGTGAAAGGATAAATAGTAGAGACGACTTCCATACACCCAGTAGGCATAGCAACTATCGTTTTTTGTCCTGCAACAGCCATTACTTGATTTATTACAATAGCACCACCGCACCCTGAACATGCACGGTGCCCTGCTGTAAATATGCCTGCATTTTTAGCTAATTCCTTTAAGCTTGCCATTTTATTCTCTTAATCCAATATACCCAATTGGTGTTGCTACCTTTTTTTGTTTAATAATCTCTTCTCCATTAAGTAATACTTCCATTATCTGCTCGACATCTATATCCCTGCCACCGAGTCCATAAATATAATCAACTATTGTCGGATGCTGACTACACCCATACATTGCACTGCGGAGTTCAACATAAATAGGACCACCCATAGTACTCATAGTATCCGACCTATCTAATACTGTGATAAGCTTAAAAGATTTAAGCAGTTCTATTAGCTCTTTATGAGGGAATGGACGGATAATATGAAGCTTCACCAATCCCACTTTAATCCCCTTTTCTCTCATTTTATCAATGGCCACTCGTGCCGTACCACAAGTAGAACCACATAAGACGACTACTTGTTCGGCATCTTCAATCTTGTAAGTCTTAAATATACTGTATGTTCTATTAAATCTTGCATTAAACTCAGACATTACTTTTTCAATCACTGGCAAAGATTGGTTCATCACCTCTATCTGTTGGCGTTTGTGTTCAAAGAAATAATCCTGTAAGTCAAGCGGACCTATAGTAATTGGCTTATCAAACAAAGAATAAGGTGACCGATGCACCCCTATAATCTCCTGTACTTCTTTATCTTCCATCACCTCAACTCTCTGCATACAATGCGATATAATAAATCCATCAGTAGATACCATAACAGGCAGGAAAATCTCTTCCGCTATCTTTATAGCCTGTATTGTTAAATCATACGCCTCTTGCGCATCCTCGGCATATATTTGCACCCAACCCGCCTCCCTTGACCCCATAGTATCAGAATGGTCACAATGTATATTTATGGGTGAAGATATAGACCGATTCACCTCACAAATCACAATAGGTGCGCGTAACCCAGCTGCAATAAATAAAACTTCGTGCATCAAGGCTAACCCTTGCGAAGATGTAGAAGTTATAACTCTTGCTCCGGCAGCCGCTGCCCCAATACACGCTGACAAAGCTGAATGCTCCGACTCTACGGGTATAAACTCTGTATCCACAAGCCCATTAGCCACAAACGATGCAAATATCTGCACTACTTCGGTTGCAGGAGTAATAGGATAAGCAGCTACGACATCCGGATTTATCTGTCGCATCGCCTCCGCCATTGCCTCGTTCCCAGTTAAAGCACGGATTTTCATTTATCTTTTTTCAATCTCCATTTGGATTGCTTTTTTAGGGCACTCATTAGCACAAATGCCACATCCCTTACAATAATCTAAATCTACACCTGTCATCTTACTATCATCGCCTATTTTAATTGAATTATCCGGGCAGTAGATAAAACATATAAGACAAGAACTACACTTATTAGCATCCCATACCGGTCTTTGCGACCGCCAATCACCTGTCTTAAACTCTCTCGCACTACCCGGTTCAGTAATTATAGTTCCTATTGGTAATTCACGCCACCCCTTCTTATCTTTCATTTTGACCTCACACTTTGAGGTTGAACCTCTTCGTATGCCTTTTTAATTGACTGAATGTTTTTCTCTACCACTTCGTCGCTAAATTTCTTATGCAATCTTTTCTTTATATCTGAAAGTAAATCATCCAAGGTCATAATCCCTAATACCTTAGTAAGTGCACCCAATAGCGGTGTATTAGGAAGGTCTCTGCCCAATATAGCTCTTGAAATACCAGATGCATCTACTGTAAATACTTTTTGAGTAGTTACGCCTAACTCATTGTATAAGACTTTTGGGTCCATCGTAGTATTTACTATAATAGCACCTTCAGCTTTAAGTCCACTCATTATAGGTTGCGACCCTAATAGTGTAGGGTCAAGCACTACTACAACATCCGGCTCCTTAATTCCACAATGCAATATAATCGGAGAGTCCGATAGTCTATTAAACGCCTGTACAGGCGCACCCATTCTCTCGGGTCCATATTCAGGGAATGCCTGAAAGTATTTACCCGTTGACATAGCAGATTCACCAAAAAGCAATGCCGCAGTCTTTGCCCCTTGACCTCCCCTGCCGTGCCATCTTATTTCAAATATTTTACTCATTATCGTTGTTCAAAACCTTTCAGCATTAGATATCTCCGCATTAAATATTTTAATGGTACTTTGAACTATTGGTTCTTCTATCAGACTTTTCTTTTTACTTTTAGTATCTTTAATCATTTCAAAGGCAATTTTTATGGGTCTATTAGCTATTTTTTCAATCTCTTCCTCAATTAGAGTTAAATTTTCGCTTATCACTGTTTGAAAGAATTCATTCTTACATTGGACAAGTAATTTGCCATCCTCTAACTCCAAAGGCGTAACTTGTGCAACAATACTTTCCAGTGAAGGCTTCAATTTACGACACAATAATCCCCATAGTTGATGAGGAGTTTCAGATAGAGGATGATAATCCTCTGGCTCAAAAGTTTTATCTGTCGGTATTTCCATTACTTCTTTCACACCACTACTTGTTTTCCGCATTTGTGTAGGTATAAAATCTCTAATATCCGTAGAGCCTTCCTCTACAAATTGTGTAAGCAACTTCTCTATTGGCAGTTGTGTACACATTGCCACCCTAACTAATGCTTGTTCCAAATATATTTCTTTTGATAATGCATTCCTCATATTTCGCTCTGTATCAAACATAAAGTTTATCATCCGTATAAGATGTGATGTCTCAAGTAATTCTGCTTGGCTTTTATATCTTTCATCCTTATCACTTACTACCCCTGTTTTAACAAAAAATATAGACTGCAAATGATTGATAAGCCCAGATACCAGTTCAGAATACGACACTCCTTGTGTTATTATATTTTGAATGCCTTTTATAACAGCAGCAGGATCCCTTTTTATAATAGCATCTGTGAGTTCTAAAAACACATCCTGCGAAGGTAAGCCAAGTAAGGTTTGCACATCTTCTATCTTTATCTTACCATCTGTATATGGTATGAGCTGGTCAAATACAGATATGGCATCCCGCAGCGAACCATCTACAAGTTGAGCAATAAGCGAACAAGCCGCTCCATCTATTTCAACAGATTCAAGTTGAGCAATAGTTTTTACTTTCTCTACTATACTATGTGGGCTAATCTTCTTAAAATTAAACCTTTGACATCTTGACAATATTGTAAGTGGCAATTTATAAGGCTCAGTAGTCGCAAGTATAAATACTACATGTTTTGGCGGCTCCTCAATAGTCTTCAATAAAGCATTAAATGCTTCCTTAGTCAACATATGAACTTCATCAATGATATACACCTTATATTTACCATGCACCGGTGCATACTTAACCCTGTCTCTAATCTGCCTCACTTCATCAATCCCCCTATTAGAGGCACCATCAAGTTCAAGCACATCCATCGCATTCCCTGCCTGTATTTCCTGACAAGAGGCACAAGAATTACAGGGGTCACAGGTCGGACCATTTACGCAATTCAATGCTTTAGCCACTATTCTTGCCATCGTCGTCTTCCCTATGCCTCGCGGGCCTGCAAATAAGTAAGCATTAGCAATTCTGCTTTTCTTTATTTCATTTTTAAGTGTCTGAACAATATGGGGCTGACCTACTATTTCGTCAAAAGCTTTAGGCCTATATTTAAGTGAAAGTATTTGGTACATTTAATTGGAGGCGAACGGATTCGGACCGTCTACCTTCTCGTTGCGAACGAGACGCTCTCCCAACTGAGCTACGCCCCCATAAAAAATCATTATCTCTTGAATTTAACCTGTAGTATGTGAAATGTAAAAATGGACTTAAAGTATAATCTTAATGTAAGAACTGTTATATACTTCATCAACAAACCCAGAGACATGAGTGACCGTATATCTCGGCACAACAAGGTTATTTAACATATAATTCATAAGAATTTCACCCCGTCTCCTTGACAGTGCTTCATCTCTTGAATATACTTCTATTGTAATTTTCCGCGTATAAAGTTCTTTTACAATATCTGCCGCTTCCCTCAAAAGTATATACCCATCATCCGTTACCTGCACAGAGCCATCAGATTCCCAAACCCTATCTCCCCTCAATGCAACTATCCACTCACCCATCTCTTTATACAATAACCCTTTAAGTATAAGTTCGCGGCCTATAACTTTTGATACATTCCCCAAATTATCTTTCGCTTCTGCGGAATAAAAATATGTAATCCCGGGATTCATCATCGTCTCATCTTTTCCTCTGCCATCCCAAAATATATTCCGCGGCGGGTCTCCACCACCTTCCCATAATTTGAATAAACTACCCTTTTCATCTTTCAAAAACACCTTCCACGCCGTCACACTCCCCTGCCCATATACCGGATTAAAAAGCGATATTTCTTTTCTCACAATTCCGTGTAACCACGGCTTTATCACTTGGTCTGACGCAAATATAGGATATAAGGTTGACGCCATATCTGAATTCAAGCGTAATTGCTTATCATAAATATATTCCCCTTTCTTTATGTATGTAGCTAAGGCATCAAATGGGTCAAAATACAATTTAATCATTGGCTTCTTCTCTTTAATTGTACCCTTATAAGTTCCCTTTACCACATATTCTCCACCTCCTGCCTTACCACCCTCTTTTTCTTTTGCCGTTTCTGTTGTTTCCGGCGCTTTAACAGAAGTAGTAGCCTTTACCTTTTCCTTTACCTTTGGCATCGCTACCGTCGTTGTTGTATCCTGTGAATAAATAATAGATACAGATAAAAGGACGGTACCCACTATAAGCAATATAATTTTTCTTTTCATCTTATTATATTTTTATCCTAATGTGAACCTAATTCCTATATTTCCAGGCGAAGTTAAACCTGGCTTCTTCTCCCATTGCCAATTCTTTTTAATCCACTCTATTACCATATTATCCCAATTTGAATACCCCGTCGTAGCAACCGGCAAGACCATTCCCTCTACCTTACCACTCGGTCCTACTTTCAAACTTATATTTAGATATGCCGATATCCCCTGTTGCTGTGCCCACTCAGGATAAGGAGGTAAGGGCATTCTCTCTAACTTACGGTCAGCCAATGCACCAGTTATCTCTATATCAGTCTTCGGTCCTGATTCTGCTTCACCACCTATTTTTTCTACTTTTTTAACCACCTGCTGTTGCTTAAAGTCTTTTTTGGCTTCCTCAATCGCTTCCTTGCCTCCAGCTTCATCTAAATCAATTCCTCCACTTCCTTTACCTGTACCAGAAAACCCCATCTGTCCAAAAGCTCCTATATTTGCAGGCAATGCCCTCGCATCTAACGGGACCTTAAATTCATCCCCAGCCAATATATCTTCAGTAGATATACCACTCCCTATACCCACGACCGCCAAAACTCCATCTAATTCTATTTCAGCCGCAAAATCACCCGCATCCAATTTAGCCTGCCCCGAATGGTCAGCCATCATCTTATCCAAATCTATCTTTTGATTTACCATTTGCGCATCCATTGGACGGGCAATTCTTTCTAATTTCTTTAATACATCCATATCTATCTTATCCGGCTTAGGCATCAAAAATTGTTGCATAGTTATTGTCGCTACCATTGGCTTAAGCTCGGGTCCCGGTTTCTTTTTTTCTTCTTCCTTCTTTTCTTCTTTTTTCTTTTCCTTCTCTTTTTTCTTTGCCTCTTGCTCTTTATATTCTACTGACAGTAACCTATTTTCTCTAATTTTCTCTTCTATTTTTTCTTGAAAAAAGAAAAAAAGCATTATACATAAGTGCACCGCAATAGAAGCCGTAAGACAAATCTTGAATCTCTTCTTAACACTAAATTCTTTCCCAAATTGTTTAATGTTCATTTTATATTTTTGTCGCCGTTGTATCTGCTGTTTTTCGTTTCATTATACAAAGCGTAACCGCTCCCTTATCTTTTGCCAAATCTAATGCCCACACTACCCTATCATGCTTAACCATAGGGTCTGCGCTAATAGTTACAGTTCTATTCAAACTCCTCAATAATAGTTTTTGCATAAGGTCAGGCAGAGCATCTTCTTCAACTACCTTCCCATTTAAGTCAATCGTCCCATCCCATTTAAGATACAAATCACACTTCAATTCAGTAGCCGCAGCTTCTACCGCCACCTTTGCCGCCCTTGCCCTTGTAATTGTAATTCCTGTCAAATATATCAAGGGTGCAAAAGTAAGGAAAATAATAACTAACACTAAACATATATCCACAAGTGGCGTAACATTTATCTCGGTAATAGGATTGGCAAATTCCAATGTTTTTGCCTTTTTCCTATACCTAATTTCTTCTACTAATTTATTTATGTCAGTTTCCTTTTTTCTCATTTACTTTTTTCCTTTATCATTACCATCAATTCTTTACTTGCCATTTCCATTTGAATTGAAATAATTTTTATCCTTTCCTGGAACAAATTAAACGCAATCACACACGGCACCGCCACTAACAATCCCAGTGCCGTTGTAACCAACGCTTCTGCAATTCCCACCATAATAGCCGTAGGTCCCATAGATTCTGCCATCTCCAACATCTTAAATGCCCTAATTATCCCAATTACCGTTCCCAATAACCCAATAAAGGGTGCCGAATTCCCTAATGTCCCAAGAATACCCAAAAATCTTTCCAACTCCATTCTCTCTGACATTCTCACTGCTTCCATAAGTTTAGCTACATTTTTTGTCCCTTTCGCTATATTTGTCACCCCTGCTTGTACCATATCTGAAATCGGCTTTTTTTCCTCTGCACATATATTAATCACTTCTTTATAGCGTGCGTTTACCATTAGAGGTCTAATCTTCTCTATAAAAGTCATCGGGTTTAACCACATAAAATGGAATGTCCAAAACCTTTCTAACGCCACCCCCGTCGCTATAGCCGAACAGCCCAGCAAAATATCAAATACCGGACTAATCTGCATTACTTTTGCAATAGGGATACCAGCAATCATTTTTTTAATTTATTTAAGATTTTTGAAGTGTTGCAAATGACATTCTTTCGCCACCTAACTTTTTCACGAGGTCCATTATTTCCAATGTTCGTTGATGATACACTTCTTTATCTGCCCTAATTATAATCATTTTATCTGTCCCTTTTTCATCTATCTTGGCTTTTAACATATCTGGAAGTTCTTCCCATTTACACTTTTTTTCATCCACAGATACACTATCAGTAGCAGTTAAGCAAATAGTAATATTGACATCCTCTCTCGGCTCAAGCGTATCAGCTTTGGGTAATTCTACATTAAATGGTGACACTGCCATCATAATGGGAACGGTAACCATAAATATAATTACCAACACCAGACAAATATCAACCAATGGGGTTACATTAATTTCAGTAATCGGGTCATCTCTTCCTGCTGCACCTCCACTCCCTCCCATTGACATCGTAGCCTCCTAATTGTATTTTTTATATTTGTTATGCCTTTTTTACCGCTTTCGCTTTACCACCACTAACTAACTCTACCATAAGCTCTTTGCTTACCACTTCCATCTCTACATACCAATTTTTCACTACTCCCATAAAATAATTAAACGCTATTACACACGGTATAGCTACCAGCAATCCCATAGCAGTGGTAACTAATGCTTCTGCAATTCCTACCATAATTGTAGTCGCTCCACCCGCACCCGCATGTTCCAATAACTTAAACGCCCTAATTATTCCTATAACTGTTCCTAATAATCCAATAAATGGTGATGAGTTCCCCATAGTTCCCAATATTCCCAAAAACTTCTCTAATCCCACCCTTTCTCCCATTCTTGTAGCTTCCATCAGCTCCGCAATATCTTCCGGACTCCTATGCCTATTCATCAATCCTACTTTCACCATATTTGCTAATGGCTTATTTTCATTCGCACAGTATTCAATCGCTGACTCATACTTATTCTTTGCTAAAGCATTCCTGATTTCCTCCATAAAAGCTACTCTATCCATTCTCTTCTTCTTATAAGCCCCAACCCTCTCAAATGTAATCCAGATAAATATCCCCAAACAAATCACCAACAAATCAAATATAGGACTTATCTTCATTACCACTATAAGCGGTACTCCTCCTATTGTCATTTTACCCTCCTCCCTTTTTTATGTTTTTGTTCTATTTTTGTTCCCCTTCTATTGTCTCTTCCTTAAATTGTTTCAACAATCTTTCTGCCTTTTCTTTTTCACCCAAATTCCTATACGCATTACCTAACCAAAATCCTGCTTTATTATAGTTTTTGTAATCTTTATACTTATCCAATATAGTTTGGAATGGTTCTATAGCATCCACATATCTTCCCATATTAAAGAAAGTCGCCCCCATTTGGAAATATACATCCGGCACCTTCTCGTGCTTTGGAAAATACTGCAAAAATCTTCTACACTCTTCTATCCTTTTTTCATAATTTTTAATTGACCCATATGTCATTATTATATAATACTGAGCATCAACTCCCTTATCTGATTCTGGGAAATTAACTATCACTCTTTGGAATTCCTTAATTGCATTCTCATAATCTTCCGGCGCCTCTGATTCTACCGCTACATTATATGCGGCTGCCGCAATCTGCCATTGTGCCTCTGCAGCCAGATCGACCTCAGGATACTTTTCTACTAACTCTTTCAGCATATCTGGCTCCTCTTGTCCCCACACATACAAACAGGTTGCGATTTGTTGCTTCGCTTGTGGAGCCAATGAATCCTCAGGATATAGGTCTTTAAATTTTTGGAACTCCCTTATTGCATTCTCGTATTCCCTTAACTGATAATAAGTAGCCGCCAACTGGAACTGCGCATCTTTTGCCAGCGGATGCTTTGTATAGTCTTCAAGTATAGTTTCATAACACCCTATTGCTTCGTCATATTTTCCAGCCAGAAAATATATTCTCCCTAAGTCAAACGCTGCGTCCGGTGCCCTTAAACAAGTTGGATATTGGTCTAACACTTTTTGCCAATATTCAATTGAACTTCCATATTTCCCGAGCGCTGCAATCGCTTTTCCTCCATGATAATATGAGTTTCCTGCCACTGCACATTCCGGATATAACTCTCCAATTCCAGATAAAAACACAGTGTAAGCATCTTCAAAATCTTGCCCATTAAACGACGATATCGCCCATCCATACATTGATGATATTGCCAAATTCGTATCTGTCAAATTCCATCTCTCATATGCATCTTTCAACAAATCATGTGCATCCTTAGTTTTGCCTTGTTCAAGTAGGCACCATCCCCTTCCAACCCATGCTGGCGCTTTCACCTCTGGGATTAAGAAGTCTTTAATACATTCATCATAAAAGTCTATTGCTTTAGGATATCTATCCAAATAATAATACGCCTCACCCAAATACAATTTTGCCCTTCCTATCCATGGCTCCTGTGGGTCAAATCCTGTAATCAATTTATATAACGAAGTCCCAATAGATGCCCCTTCTTCAAATCTCCCCAATTGCAAATAACAAAATATCTGCATAGTGTACGATGGTAATAGCGCTTCTGATGCGGGATACAATTTTATTACCTTCTGGTAATGCTCAATCGCTTCTACATATCTTCCCTGAATATAAAATGCCGTTCCTGCTAAATGGTCTCCTAGTCCTGCAAAATTACCCGTCGGATATACTGACACCACCTGCTTAAACGACATTTGTGCGCCTACGGTATCTCCTCTTATAATATACGATTGCCCATGTCCTATATGTGCCAATGCCGCCACCCTCATATCCGGATAATCTGTCTTCACCTTAGAATAACATCCTACCCCTTCATCAATTCTTTTTAACTTCATTCTTGCTACTCCAAGCTGATACCACGAATGTGCAGATAACCATGGGTCTTTAGCTTTTACTGTATAAATAAAGTACTGTATAGATTTTTCATATTCCTCTTTATTAAGGTGACAACATCCCAACTTGTATCTTGCATAATCCTTTAGCTCTGTCCATGGATACTTAGCCAGAAAATCAGTATATTTTTCCAATGCTCCCGGATAATCTTTATTCTCAAACAGCGCATCTCCCATAGAGTAAGCCGAATATTCTGCCAACTTCGTTCCCGCATATTTTGCAATCAGGTCTTTGTAAATATCTATTGCTTTGAGTGGGTCGCCCAACCTTGCATAACACCTTGCCCTGTAATACAATCCTTCTTTTGTCTGCAACCTATCCAAAAAAATCAACGCATCCTTATATTTTCCTTCCGCATAAAGACATATTCCTTTGCCACACAATACTCTCTTATCCTCTGTGTACCCCGGGAACCTATCTATCTCATCAATCAAGTACTTTTTAGCCATCGCCACATCTCCCAAGACTAACCAGCACATCCCTGTGGAATAAATGGCTTCCGGACACAAATATGTATCCTTATACGATTCCATAATATGCCTAAATACAGTAATCGCATCTTCATACCTATGCAAATTATAATAGCATTCCCCCATCCTATATAGTGCTTCAGCAGCCGTATCCTCAAACTTTATAAGACTTTCGTATCCTTTAATTGCCTCTTCGTATTGTTCCCTTGCAAATAATGCTTCTACTGCTTGGAAACTATCTGTAGGACACTTAGTCGTTACTCCTATCAATAGGCTAATAGTAAATAGATACATTTTTTTATATTTGGATTACCTTCTTCTCGTACTTCTTGTAGTTTTCTTTTTTTCCTCAGTCTTCTTGCCTTGTTCTTTTCTTTCTTCTTGAATATAAGTAGGTTGCTCACCTCTTGACCTAATAATAACCGTTCCCGGTGGTCCCATTGTCGTCATAGTAGCCAAAAATCCTTCATGGTCCCAAGTTCTACCATCTCTTTCTACTACTCTCAAAGTGTAATAATACTTTCCATCCGGCACAAGTATAGCGTTATCATCTTTTCCATCCCATGCTACTCTATAAGGTGGCGTACTCCAGGCTTCAATTTTTCTAACCACCGTTCCATTAGCATCTTTAATCAAAACTTGCCATTTCTTTACTTCCGTTCTTGGCGATATATTAAAGTATATCCAGGAAATATTTTTCCCCTCTTCTCCTGAGGTAGGTGAAAATGCAGTTACGGGACAGTGTGCCTTTGCCCTATATCCACCGAACATCATAGTTAATGAAAAGTTATGCCCCATCCCAAATACACTTCCTGCTTGATGCGGTATTTCCAAAGCATAATCAAGCTTTACTTCATATGTTCTTTGGTCTTTCCATACTCCTAATCCCAATCCTGCATATGATTGATTAAATCCTGCTCTTAAATATAGCGCCGGTATAGCCCTATATTCTACTCCCGCCCCAAATACTGGTTTCCTATACTCTGACCAAATCATATCAACCGTTAACGACAACTTATCCGACCACGGTCTTACAGCAAATCCTGACCTAAGAACAAGAGGAAATGTATTGCTCTCATCAATAAGTTTAACTGACGGCTTAATCGCATTCTGCACATTAATCCCTAATGAAAATGTTTGATCTGGGAAGAAATATAACCCCACATCTGTTCCAAACCCCATACTCATCCACTTATATAGTTGGTGATAAAATATTTTCGCATTCACTCCCGCCCATACAGGACCTATCAATCTTGTTGAATATGTAATCAAACCTGCTACTTCTCTATTAGTAAAAGTATATCCCGAGCCCGTTGGCCTTTCTGGGTCTCTATATTCTATTCCCGGAGTATATATATGAAATACGGTAACTCCGAATCCCGAAGTTCCAGATGCCGGTCTTGCATACATAAGCACATCTGCACAAGTTCCGAGGCCTGCAAAAATTATTGAATGCATAAAACTCACTTCCTGCGTATTCAATTGCACCAGACCTGCTGGATTAAAATAACCCGCCGACCCATCATTCGCCAACCCAGACACTGCTCCTGCCATCCCAAGTGTCCTTGCCGAAGGTGCCCAATAACTCAGAAATGCCCCATATATCCCTGCATCCCCAATTCCATATACTTTTATAGAAAACAAAAGACACCCTATAGAAAATAGAGAACCACAAGTAATTCTCCTTTTCTTTCTCCAAATCTCGGAATATGATTTTTGTTTTTTCATTCTTACCTCTTTTTCTAATTTATTATTTACCATACTACACCTATCTTTTTCTTAAAGACACCCGATTTTTCTACTGCTATTGTCTCAACACATAGCTGATAACACCCATTCGCTACTCTATGGCCCTTATCATTTTTAACATCCCATTTCAAAAACCACAACGATGCTGCCGGGTTCACACTCAGTTGGTCCATTAATTCCTGTGTAAAATCTCGCACTACATATCCAAAAGAGTCATATATCTTCCCTTTTACATCATTACACTTCACTCGTCTAATTATTATATCTACATCCTCTCCCGGTGTACCACAAGGATTTGGGACAACTACAATAGGGTCATCCGGTGTAGGTGGTCTCCCAGTAACTGCAAAATGCTCACATCTTGACATTAGACTTCCTATCGCTTTTAATCCTGCCCACCCTGTATCTGCATATTCTACTTCAAACAGTTTTTTAGCCACAGAGTCTATAACCCCATCATGTGGTACTTCGGTAAAAAGCGTATCCGTTACAGGAATAACACTATCCGGCTCTATCGCCGAAAAACACGGTTCCAGATGCACATTTTCTACTGCTGCTGGGTTATACGGAACAGCATTATAGTATCCATCGGTCGCATATACCCAGCAATCATATAATCTTACTGCATCCCAATCTTTTGGCATTCCTCTTTTCCCAATAAGTGATTTATCACCGGGATAGTGTTCTTCTCCCGGCAATCTTAGTAATAGATTCACATATTGACCAGGTATAACCGAGTCTAACGGATTTGAAGTATCAGGCAAAAATAGGGGTGGTATATTTGACGCATCTTCTACAATAAATACATATTCTAATATATCTTTTGGTGATGCTCCCCTTTGATGAGTAGTCGCTCGCCAAGTAGTTACGGTATCAATCGCAACACTCCATCCGGGAAAATTTGGATTATTCGTTTCAAGTCTAACTGTATCCCATGATATATTGTCATCCGGTCCTTCTGACAAGAATGGCAGTGTTGCCACATCTAATACCCCAATCCGTACCAGACGAGGAGTGCCCACCGGAAGAGTATAGTCTGCATGCGTTGCTGCTACCAATAACTCTACCCTTCGTCCTGCGAGAATACTATTGGCTCCAACTTGTCGTATCCCCTGTCCCACAAATAACGATTCACACGGTACTCCATCCATTCTCCATAATACTATATTTAACCTATCTCCCACATCCGCCCATATCACTATCGGAACCATAATTAAAAAGGAACTAATAATTTTTATCTTCATTATGTTTTTAACATAATGACTAAAAATTCACTTGTCAAGTATTTTTTTTAATTTTTTATATTATTTCATAAAATTATATTTTAACTTTATTCCTCATCTTATTTTGGGGTCTTTTTTTAAAAAATACTTGAAACTTTAATAATTGTGTCTTAACTTTTAACTATGGTAAAATATTTAGTAGTCGCAGGAATACTTAAACTATTTTCTTCCTGTTCCATGATGAAAAATCTTTATCGCTTTTTAGGCAATACAATGGGTGCGAAGTTGCGTTCAAAAGAAGGGCTTCCTGTCTCATATATGAAGCGTGTGTGTGAATTTTTGCCCCTGCTTCGGAAATATGTCTCTAATTCTGAGGGTGCCAGATTTTTGGAAATAGGTACGGGTTGGATACATTGGGAGTCAATTTTTATCAGACTCTTTTACCCTACGAATATTGTTTTGTTTGACATTTGCGATAACCGTCAATTAGGTGCTTTAAAGCAATACTTTACCGAATTTAGTAACCTAATAGATAAAAATATAGCTATGTCTCCATCTGAATCTGCTAATGTCCATTTGTTGCTTAACTCTATTTTATCGGTCAATTCATTTGCTGAGCTTTATCATTTGTTGGGGTTCCAATATGTTGTTGAACCCAGTGGTAGACTTTGTCATTTTGAGGAAGGGTCATTTGATGTTCTTTTTAGTTGCAATTGTCTTGAACATATAGATAAAAATATACTCACTGAATATATTCAAAGTTTTTACCGCTTATTAAAGCCCGGCGGTTATTCTATTCACACAATTGATATAGGGGACCATCTTTCTTATTATGCTAAGCAAGTTTCTTTTAAGAATTATCTAAAATATTCAGATACTATATGGAGGCGGCACTTTGAGAATAAAGTCCAGTACTTTAATAGACTCCAAAAGCCATATTGGTTAAATTTATTTCAGGAAGCCGGATTAGAGTTAGTAGAAGCAGAATCCTTATCTTGCAATATTCGTTCGTTAAAAATTGATAAAAAATATGCACCCCTGAGTAAAAGTGATTTGGAGTGCATTACACTAAAAGTAGTTCACCGTAAACCTAACCCGTCCCGACATCCCGACCCCGTTTCGGTATCGGGACGGGGCGGAACGGGTCGGGAATGATAAAGTTCAAAGGTTAAAAAAATTGTAAGTCATAAGAATTAAGCTTAATCCTTACTATTTACAGCTTATATCTTTACTTCAGGAGTTAATTTCATCTTTTCGTCTCATAAAAGCAGGGATATCCAGGTTTTCATTTTCCTTAAAATTTATATCTTCTAAGTATAGTTTTTTCTTTCTCTTAAAGGTTGGGATTTTCAAATTTTCTTCCCTCGTAACCCAATTGTCAGCACTCCTATTATTTGTGCTATGTGGTATACCTATAGAGTTATGTCTAATTCCCGTAGCCACAAGAGTAACTCCAATTTCATCTTTTCTCTCCTTATTTATATATGCTCCGAATATAATATTTGCATTTTCGCGTACATTTTCTTGAACAATTTTCATCACTTCATTCGCCTCATAAAGCGTAAAACTACTATCCCCTGTAATATTGACCAGCACTCCTAAGCTCTTGCGAATAGACTTTTCTCCAAGTAATGCAGAATTTATGGCCATGTGAGCTGCCTTTTTAGCTCTTCCTTCGCCGCTACCTTTACCTATTCCTATAAATGTTTCTCCCTGCTCCGACATTACGGTTCGCACATCTGCGAAATCCACATTCACCAATCCTGGGGTATTAATAATTTCTGTTATTCCATATACTATTTGATACACTATTTGATTAACTACTTCAAATGCCTCCATCAGCCCAACTTTTTCATTCACTATTGTAAATAACTTTTGATTGTGTGCAACAATAATAGCGTCTGCATATCTTTTTAATCTAAATATACCTTCTCTTGCCTGGTTTGCCCGTACACTACCTTCAAAACTAAATGGGAATGTCGCCACAGCTATCGTAAATTTACCCATCTCTTTAGCCATTTTCGCTATGATGGGAGATGCGCCCGTGCCTGTTCCACCACCCATTCCACAAGTTATGAACAAGACATCTGTATTTTTAATTAATTCCTTCACATCGTCATAATTTTCCTCCATTGCTTTTCTTCCAGTATCAGGGTCTCCACCTGACCCCAGTCCTTTTGTAAAATTACCGCCAATTTGAATCTTTATAGGTGATTGCGAAATTGTTAGTGCCTGTGAATCTGTATTTATAGCCACAAACTCTATCCCATTAACTCCTTCTTTAACCATAGTATCCACTATATTCCCACCCGCTCCTCCTACACCTAATACCTTTATTTTGTATGGACTGGCTGGACTTATACTCGGGTCTGCGAAACTAAGTCTTAAATTTTTTCCCATTATTCTCCTTTATTTGTTCAGTTTTGTGATGCGGGTCAGGGGGCCCGCATCTACCCTTACAGCTTATTACTTTAATAACCAATCTCCCATTTTATTGCCTAATTTTAATATCCAGGGCTTTGATTCTCTTGTTCCCATACCTTTATACTTATTACTACCCTTCTTTTTATGATTAGTATCTTGGTTCATCATTCCATAAATCAGCAATCCAATTGCCGAAGCATACGAGGGGACTCTGATTTTTTCTCTCTCCTCTTCGGTTGACACTTCTATTGTATTAGGGGACCCTATCCTAACTGGGATGCCGAAAATTCGTTCCGCCAACCCATCTATACCTACCATTTTTGCTGCCCCTCCGGTAAGCACAACTGCTGATGGTAGGGTCTCAGAATTTGTATATCTTAATTTCCTGTTCACTAATCCCAATATCTCCTCAACCCTTGGTGCAATAATAGAAGCAATAGCTCTCTTTTCTACTAATTGTTCGCCACTTCTATTGAATTTCTGTACCTTAACAACTTCATTTCCTGCCAATTCAGACCTTGCCACGCCATTAGTTGTTTTTATGGTTTCAGCATCCGCTCTGGTAATAGCAAGTCCAATTGAAATATCATTAGTAATATCTATCCCACCTAATGCAACAGTGAACACATCTTTTATCTGTCCCTCATTAAAAATCACACAATCCGTAGTTCCACCGCCCACATCTATAACAGCACAGCTAAGTTCCTTTTCATCTTGGTCTAAGACAGAGTAGGACGAGGCAAGCGATTGCAATATAATTTCCTTAACTTCCAGTCCTGCCCTATTTACCACCTTACATATATTTTGCACCACTGATTCTGCTCCTGTTATTATATATATGTTACCTTCCAACCGATTTCCATCTAAACCGACTGGATTTTTTATCCCTATATGGTCGTCAACTGTAAAAGATTGCGATATCTTTTGTATTATCTCTCTATCAGCAGGTATCTTAACTGATGCTGCTTGGTCTATTATTTGACTTACATCTTCTTCTGTTATTTCTCTTGTCGGCGCTCGTGTAACACTAATCATTCCTTTTGAGCTTTCGCCTTTTATATGACTACCTGTAATGCCGACGAACGCACCTGTCAATTTAACATTCGCTTCCCTTTCCGCCTCAGAGACTGCAAGTATTATTGATTCAGTCGCCTCATCAATACTCGTAACTATTCCATTCTTAAAGCCCTTTGTCTTAGAGATACCAATGCCTTCTAATTCGGGTGCCGCATTCTCTTTCATTTTGGCTATCATACAGACAGTTTTAGTACTCCCTAAATCCAACCCAGCTATTATTTCATTCTTCATCTCCCCTCCTTGTTAAGATACTCTCAGTAATCCCTCGCTTACTCCCAGTAATCCCTTGCTTACTCTCAGTAATCCCTTGCTTACTCCCAGTAATCCCTTGCTTACTCCCAGTAATCCCTTGCTTACTCCCAGTAATCCCTTGCTTACTCCCAGTAATCCCATCAATACTCCCGATATTCTCTGGTCTAATGTCTTCTGTCTTCTGTCTTCTGTCTTCTGTCTTCTGTCTTCTGTCTTCTGTCTTCTGTCTTCTGTCTTCTGTCTTCTGTCCTCTGTTTTCTGTCTTCCGACTTCTGTCTTCCAAGCTCTGCAACCTGGCAAGCACCTCTTCGCCCATTATATACCCGTCACCCGCTCCTATAGTAAATAGTGTATCACCCGGCTTTAAGTTATTGCAGCACCAATCAATAATTTTGGACTTCCCGTCAAAATAAACTATGTTCTTATTCCCCTTTGCTATGGCTTTATCCATAATCAACTTTCCCGTCACCCCTGATATGGACTTTTCTCTTGAAGGATAGATAGGAGCAATTATTGTATAGTCAGCATCCTTGAAACAATCCGCAAACTTATCACATAATTTCAAAGTCCTTGAAAATAGATGGGGCTGAAAAATGACGATTATTCTACCTTTCATTACTTGTCTTGCGGCACGCAAAGTTACTTCTATTTCACGCGGGTGATGCCCATAATCATCCATTATCTTTATCCCGTTGACTTCACCCTTCAATTCAAACCGCCGCTGCACACCCCTAAACTCAGATACCGCCTCTCTTATAATATTTATGGGTATTTCTAATTCTATCCCAATAGTTATAGCCGCAGTGGCATTCAATATATTATGTACCCCGGGCAAATGCAATGTAAAGCACCCCAAATCATCTCCATTACTCTGCACATAGAAGCGAGAAGGCAACCCTAATTCATAACGCTTTATCTTCACATTGCTTTTGGGGTCAAATCCATAAAGTATGCAACGCTTCTTTATATTAGGTAGAATGCTTCGTATATTTTCATCATCATCACAAACTATATTGCAGCCATAAAAAGGCACCCTATTAGCAAACTTAGTAAAAACACGCTTTATTTCATTTATATCCTTATATTTATCAAGATGGTCCTCGTCTATGGAAGTTATCACATTCATAATAGGCGACAAAGAAAGCAATAACTTATCACTCTCATCAACTTCGCAGACCATAAACTTACCCTGCCCCAACTTGGCATTCAGTCCCAAATGCCTTAACTTACCTCCAACAATAATAGTCGGGTCAAGGGCTGCGTTTTCAAGTACCTTGCCTACCATAGCAGTCGTGGTAGTCTTACCGTGAGTACCCGCTATCCCGATGCTTTCCTTCATCCGCATTAGCTCACCCAATATCTCTACCCTCGGAATACACGGAATCTTCCTCCTCCGTGCCTCTTTGACTTCAGGATTTGAGTACTTAACTGCCGAAGAATATACCACAACATCCGCATCCCCTATATTAGATTCATAATGACCCTCATATATAGAAGCTCCTAAGTCTGCTAACCTTTGAGTAGTTGAAGATAATGCTTTATCTGACCCTGATATTTTATATCCCAAAGTAATCAGCAGCTCCGCTATACCGCTCATCCCAATCCCGCCTATACCCACGAAATGAATCTGCTTTATATGTCTAAACATCTTCCCTCTCTCCTCTCTCCTCTCTCCTCTCTCCTCTCTCATCTTTAGTCTATAGTCTAATGTCTATAGTCTCTTATCTATCGGTTATCGGCGTTTGCATAATGTTATCATCCTGTTAGCTATTAAATTAGCCGCCTCCAGATGACTAAACTCCTTAATCGCTAACCCCATTTTATACCTCAACTTCTTATCTTCAATTAGCCCTTTAATCCGCTCCGCCAATACAGATGGAGTTAAATCTTTCTCCAATATCACCACCGCCGCACCCTTCTTTTCTAATATTCTTGCATTTACTAATTGATGACCTCCCGCAGCGTATGGATAAGGAATAAGAATAGCAGGTAACCCGACAGCCGCAAGCTCTCCTATAGTTAAAGCACCCGCCCTCGCTACTACAATATCTGCATTCCCATACGCACTACCCATATCTTCAATAAACCCCGCCCTCCATACATTCGGTGTTCGGTTATCGGTGTTCAGTATTCGGTTGGGATTTGGGATTTGGGATTTGGGATTCTCTCCTTTGGGATTCTCTCCTTTGGGATTTGGGATTTGGGATTTGGAATTTTGCCCTCCGTCCCCTGTCTCTCCTGTCTGCCAGATAAACCGATATTCAGGCATATAAGAAATAGCTTCCTTAACTACTTCATTTATCCTACGAGCTCCCCTTGAACCTCCAAAGACAAGAATAGTAGGCTTTTGGCTCTCCAACCCAAAATCTCTAATACTTTTATTAGCTTTCCTAATCCCCTTTCTCACAGGAAAACCAGAGACCTTTACTTTTAGGGCAGGTAAGTCGGCTTTCGCATCCTCAAAAGCAATCCATACTTCGTGTACAAATCGGGATAAAATTTTAGTCGTGAGCCCAGGTATTGAATCTACTTCGGTTATTATAGTCGGTAATCCCGCAAGTGCAGCCATAAACACTATACTAAATGACCCAAATCCACCCGTTCCAATAACACCATCCGGACGCTCCTTTAATAACAATAATATAGATTGAAAAAATGAGAGACATAAGAATACAGGAAATTTCAACTTCTCATTCCTACTCTTACCAAGTAGTGCCTTTTGACAAGTTAGTTTAAGCGTATATCTATCTTTCCCCGCCGTTTGGAGTTTATCCCGCAGAATGCGGGACTCCATACCAAATTTGGACCCCACTATTATCACTTCTACACCTTGTGCTTCAAGCTCTTCTGCTATTGCAAGGCCAGGAAAAATATGTCCCCCTGTACCACCCGTTGAGATAATTATCTTCATTTTTTGTCTGCTTCTCTTTTTTGACTTTTTAGCTTTCATCTCTCATCTTACATCTCTCATCTTACATCTCTCATCTTACATCTCTCATCTTACATCTCTCATCTTACATCTCTCATCTCTCATCTTTCATCTCTCATCTTACATCTCTCATCTTACATCTCTCATCTTACTTATATTCAGCAATATCCCTACCCCAATAATACTTGCCAAAAGATTAGACCCACCAAATGAGATAAAGGGTAATGGTAAGCCCGTAGTCGGCAGTACTCCACAGACTACTCCTATATGAAAGCAAGCAGAAACAAAAATCCCTATACTTATTCCACAGGCAAGTAAAAAACCAAACTGGTCTGCACTACGCACACCTACCTTTATGCCTTTCATTAACAACAATAGAAATAAAAATGCTACAACAGAACATCCTATAAACCCAAACTCCTCTCCAATGACTGAAAATATGAAATCCGTATGCGGCTCAGGTAGGAATAACAATTTACCTTGCCCCGACCCCAACCCTTTACCAAATATACCACCACATCCCAAGCCATATATTGATTGCTGTAACTGGTAACCTTCTTGTGACCCTAATCCCGCAATCCGCATTTTAGCATACGGAACTTGACTGATAAAAAATCCAATAGCACCTGCAACTGATGCAACAAGCACACTTAAATGCCATACTTTGGCACCTCCTAAAAATAATAATGCAAATGAAGTAAGACAAAGCACTGATAAGGCACCAAATGATGGCTCTAACCCAATTAAAAAGAAGATAACTGATAAGGGTATCAGCACTGGTAAAAGCCCATGCTTAAAATTTTGCAGCTTTTCCCTTGATATAAAGTCAGCCATAAATATTATTACCGCTATTCTGGCAAACTCGGATGGCTGAATTGAAATACCACCAAATCTAATCCACCGCCTTACTCCATGAATAGATGAGCCGAGAACAAGTACCGCAATTAGTAATACAGCAGAAGCAGCCATAAAAAAGTAAGACCATTTGCCCAATTTATGATAATCTGTCTTTATCATCACTATCAGCAAAATTATACCTATTCCTAATGGTATAAGTTGCTTGCGTAAGAAAAATGTGCTACTATCTTTTGCTCTTAATGATGCAAAAGCTGAACTCGAATAAACCATCAAGATGCCCACAGCTACAAGAATAAAAGTGATAAATAGTATAGTCTTATCTACATTTTTCATCTTTCAGCTTCCATCTTTTCTCTTTCAGCTTTCATCTTTCAGCTTCCATCTTTTCTCTTTCAGCTTTCATCTTTCAGCTTTCATCTTTATACTTAACCTATTCACGGCATCCTTAAACTTATTACCCCTATCACTAAAATCCTTAAACCAATCAAAAGAGGCAAACCCGGGTAATAATAATACTTTATCTCCTTCAGAAGCTTCATTGTAAGCAATTACTACTGCCTCATCCATTGAACTCGCAATACTTCTATTTACTTTAACTAATTTATTCAACTCTTCACTCGTCTCGCCAATTAACACTACATATCTTGCCTTGTTATTTATTGTTTCAACTATTGGAGTTATATCTACATTCTTCTTCTTCCCACCAACTATAAGTATAACGGGAGTTTTGCAACTATTTAAGGTACTTGCAAAAGCAGCCGGATTAGTGCACATAGAATTATTTACAAACCTAATCCCATTTATCATTCCTACCTCTTCTAACCGATGCGGCACGCCCTTAAAGGTTCTTAATCCATTAACTATCTGACTATCCGAGAGTTTAAGTATTTTACCAACTACAATACTGGCAAGATAATTCTGTAACAGGCAATCCCATTCTATATTAAGTTCTCTTATGCTACATAACTTATTCTCACCATAAAAAATATCCCCTTCTTTTAGCCATACTGTTGCGGGCTCACTAAGACTAAAAAATAATTTCTGCGACCTCAATTTGGGAATTTGAGATTTGGAATTTGGGTACACGGGTAGCAACAGGTCCCCTGACCTGTTGTTTGGAATTTGGGATTTGGAATTTGGGATTTGGGATTTGGTTCCTGTACACGGGTAGCAACAGGTCCCCTGACCTGTTGTTTGGGATTTGGGATTTGAGATTTGATTTCTAATTGCAGGGTCATCAAAATTAAGAACCGCAAAGTCATCTGGCAATTGATTTGAGAACATCCTAAACTTTAAGTCCCTATATTCAGCAAAATCCTTATGCCTATCTAAGTGGTCTGGGGTTATATTTAGTAATACACCTATAAATGGACGAAAAGATTCTATACTCTCAAGCTGAAAAGTGCTAATCTCAACTACTAAAGTTTCAGACTTATTTGAACTTACTACTGAAGACATTGGCAATCCCATATTCCCACACGCTATTGCATTTATACCCGATGATTCAAGTAAATGTTGGATGAGATAACAAGTAGTAGTTTTACCATTTGTCCCGGTTACTCCAATTATTTGCGGTCTGCGGTCCGCGGTATTCGGTTTACGACAACCAATTACCGATAACCGATAACCGAGTTCTATTTCACCTATTACCGGTATACCTCTTTTTTTTGCCTCTCGCACCACAGGATGTTGCATTGAAATACCGGGAGAAATAACTATAAGCCCTGCCTCATAGATACGGTCACTATGTTTGCCAAATTCAAAATCGGGATTCGATGGTCGGTTCTCGGTTTGCGATAACCAATTACCACTAACCGATAACCGCTTATCTATCTCGCTTACAAATACATTGGCACCCATTTTAACTAATAGTTCCACACAAGCCTTGCCACTCCTACCAAACCCAATAACTGAAACCCTCTTATCTCTTAGTGTCCCGCTATATTCCCAATTTTCTTCTGTCTTCTGTCTTCCGTTTTCTGTCTTCTGTCTTTTCTCGTTCATCTTATTTTAAGTGTTGATAAAGCTGCCAGCAAAAACATTATCCCCAGCACCCAAAACCGCACTACTATTTTTTCGCGCGGACAAATACTCCGCCAGCTACTAATAAAAGGATTTCCTGCTTTATCATTACCGCCACTGTCCCAATTGCACCTCCCAATGCCAATGCTCCTACATCGCCCATTATTATTTGGGCAGGATGGGCATTATACCACAAAAAACCTATCGCACTCCCGGCTATACTTGACAAAAATATGGTCAACTCACCACTACCCGGGACATATAAAATACTTAAATACTCTGCTATTTTAATATTCCCTGTAACATATGAGAGAATAGCAAAAGCCAACGCCACCTCTGCCATTAAGCCAATAGCTAAGCCATCTAATCCATCAGCAAGATTGGTAGAATTAGAGGCACCAACTATCACTAATAGGACAAATGGAATATAGAACCACCCCAGACAAAGAAATATATTCTTGAAGAAAAGTAATGAAGTATAAGTTTGGAATGCTGGATTCTTGGGCAATAACAACATATACACGCCCACACACCCACTAATTATCACTTGGTATAAAATTTTAACCCGCGGACGCATTCCTTTACCATTTTTGATTTTACTTATATCATCAGCTAACCCCACTACCCCGAATCCTATAAAAGAAAGAACACCCACCCAAATCAATGGCTCTATTAAGTCTGCCCATAAAAGAGTAGAAATTACAGCCGCTCCTATTATCAGCACACCACCCATTGTAGGAATAATGCCTTTCTTCTTTTCCTGACTCGGTATGCCTTTTTCTCTTACACCAGCAAAAAAACTATGCCCTGAAAAAAATCTAATTAACTTTGGACCAAATATAGCCGAAAGAATTAAAGCTGTTATACCAGCGTATGCAGCTCGCACAGTTATATACCTAAATAGATTAAAACCAGCAACCTCTGTATGCAAATGATATAATAAATAATATAACATATTATCTTTTACATTTGTGGGAAAGGCTTCCCAGCCTTGATAATCTTCCGCTTATCTAATAACTCCCTTACAGTCACAAGTTTTATCTCCAATTCGCCCGTATTCTTTAATCTTGCCACTTCCTCGTATGAGCCTTTAGTAAAGCTAAATGCTATAATATAACCTTCTGTATATTTGGCTCTTTTTAAGGCGGACATAAAGTTATCAACTACATTTCTGCCCACATTATCAGATTGCTTAACCTGAATACCTGCCCTATCGTGATACAGAGTCTTTTCTAAACACCCATCTATGCCCATATCTCCAACTTTACGACGGCTAACGATTGCACCCATTTCATCCATTACCCAATTCTGGAACTCAAATGGCTTTAGCTTCCTTAAATCATCCTCAGTAGCAGGCAAACCTATAGTTTTATAATGCTCTTCTTTTACAGCACCCGCTTTCTTTAACCT
>JACQXS010000074.1 GCA_016208615.1 Candidatus Stahliibacteriota bacterium
CATTTACCGAGTGCGCTGCGGCGGCTGGGCTCCCTAATTATAGTCTGGAAGGGCTAAATGTGGCATGGGCAGACTATGACAATGATGGCTATCTTGACCTTTACATCGGATTAGAAGGTGAAGGAGGCATATACGATAAACTTTACCGAAATGATGGAGATGGAACATTTACTGAGGTAACCTCAGCTGTAGGATTGCTCGGTGGCTATACTTGGGGAGTCTCCTGGGCAGACTATGACAATGATGGTGATGTAGATTTACAGAGATTTGATCCGTCAGGACACGCCAAGCTCTACCGGAATGACGGAAGTTCTAATCACTGGTTAGAAGTAAATCTGATAGGTAGTGACTGTAATAAAGCAGCCATTGGAGCAAGATTAAAGATAGTTTCCGGCGGGATGAGTCAAATTAAAGAAGTCACAGGAATGACGGGTGTAGCATCACAGAATTCACTGACCGTAGAGCTTGGACTTGGCACTCATACTCAGGTTGATACATTAGAGGTGAGATGGCCCTGCGGCAGAGTTGAGAGGGAAACAAACATTCCAGCTGACCAGATAATTACGAGAATTGAAAACTGGACAGGAGTGGAAGAGCAAAAAGGTTCATCCTATCTACCAACTATTCTTTTTCAGAATTGGCCCAATCCTTTCATTTTTAAGACAAATATTACTTTCCAGCTTCCTATAGAAGATAAAGTAATTCTTAATATCTATAACCTTATTGGACGGTTAGTAATGCCCCTTCTTAACAACAATAGATTAAAAGGAGTTCATACTATAGAGTGGGATGGTAAAGATGAAGCGGGTAATAAAGTTCCGACAGGTATCTACTTCTATCGGCTCCAAGTTGGCAATTTCTCTGCTACAAAAAGGACGATTCTCATGCGGTAGATTTTTTTAGACAAGGAGGTGTATATGAAGACGAAAATAGGTTTAGCAAGTGAGTTTTGCAATTTGCATTTTATTTTTATAAGACTATAAATGAAGATTGCAAATATATTATTCAAACCCATAACTTTACCACTTAAACGGCCATTTAAGATAGCACTCGGCACTGATTTTGAGTATGTGGGAGTAGTGGTACAGATAGAGACCGATGTCGGAGATTCCGAAGAAAGCGGGAAAGGGATAACTGGGTTGGGTGAATCTTCACCATCCGCCAGAATAACAGGCGAAACTATAGGTACTGTAATGGAAATTCTAAATACTAAAATAAAGCCCGTGCTTATAGGCAAAAATCCACTCCAAATTGAACAAATAATGGATGAAATTCATAGTGTTATTCTGCATCACCCGAGTGCCAAGTGTGCCATAGATATTGCTTTACACGATATATTGGGCAAATATGCAAACCTGCCTCTATATCAGCTGTTGGGTGGATATAAAGATGAAATAATCACTTCTATTACTATTGGCATAAAATCAATAGAAGAAACTATAGACGAGGCACAGGAACTTTTGTCTGCTGGAGCAAAGGTTATAAAAATTAAAATCGGCCTTGAACCCCAAGAAGACATAGACAAGATAAAAGCTTTAAGAGAAGCAATTGGCTATAATGTTAAAATAAGAGTTGATGCTAATCAAGGATATACGGCTACCGATGCCATTAAAGTAATCAATAAAATTGAACAATATGAGATTGAGTTTGTTGAGCAACCCCTTCCATATTGGGATATACAAGGGCTTAAAAGAGTTAAAAACAAAGTTGGCACCAGAATAATGGTAGATGAAAGCTTGCACTCTACTCACGATGCTATAAACTTAATTCGAGCAAATGCCTGTGATATGTTTAATATAAAGCTGATGAAAGCGGGTGGCATAATGGAAGCTAAAAAAATCTGCTCTATTGCTGAGGGAGCAGGCATTCCCTGTATGCTTGGCTGTATGGTAGAAACAAGAATTGGTGTATCCGCCGCAACCCACTTAGCGTTAGGGATGAAAAATATACTCTATGCAGACCTGGACGGTCATATATTGCTTGGTGCTGATGTATGCGAAGGCGGAGTAATTACCACAAATGGAACTAATAGAGTTACAAATAAAACAGGACTCGGAGTACAATTAACTACTAATCTTTTTTAGTATTCTCCCAATTTGTGTAATTTAGTGTTTTGGTGATTTTGTGGCATTGGATTTGATTTTGACATTTGAACTTTGACATTTATTTGGAATTTGGAATTTGAACTTTGGATTTTGTGATTGCAATATTCCTCACTTCCATTATCAATTCTTTGGGCACAAGAATAGAGATAATAGCGGTCCTATCCTGTCTCTTAGTAAGCAATACTCTACTAACTTTCGCTTCGCATATCTTATTGCCTTTACGCGAAAGCGCCGCCACTATATCATCTACCTTTGGGAGGGGTAAAAATTCATACGGCAACATTACTAAGCCCTGTTTAGAGTCATAATTTTTATGCACGACAAATATAGCCAGCCCTGGACACCCCGAAATACACATCCCACAGCCATTACATTTAGTATAATCTACTTGGGGTAAATTATTTATATTCCCTTCTATACTAATCGCACGCTGCAAACAACTATCTACACAAGGATTGCAAGGAATGGACTCAAAACACTCTATAATTACAGCCGCCCCCTGCTCAATCCTATCAGCAAGGGGCAGCACTCTATTTAATTCTGCCTGAGTTGGAATACCCGTTCTATTTAGCATCTTCTTTCCCACCTATATGAAAATTAAGCCCTATCCGACTATAAATTAAACCCAAAAGAAAAGAAAGACTTCCTTCTCTTACATATTTGTATTCCTCGTATTCCTCTGTTTCCTTATAGTCTCCATTAGTCTGGTAGTAATTCAACCCATACTCACCACTAATAGAGAAGGCGGGCGAAAAATAATACTCAGCACCAAAGCCAAAAGAAAAACCAAATACCCCAAGAATATCTTTGGCAAACAATATCCAATGAACAAAATCCCATATCATAATTCAGGAAACCTAACTCAGCTATAAAACATAAAGAGAGAAAGATTTATTATCCCTTTTCTCTCTTTATATTACTAAATTGAAAGCTATCTTATTAAAATTATCTTCTTTGTAACTTTTCGCTTTCCTGCTTCAAGTTTAACAAAATAGGTCCCTGTAGAGTGATTATCGAGCTTACAATTTACTTTGTAATTACCAGCTTTTTTTACTTCATTCAGTAAAGTTTGTACAACCCTTCCAGATAAGTCGTAGATTTTTAATAAAACTCTTATCTCTTCAGGAATGAAATATTTAATCGTTATGTTCTTGCTAAAAGGATTGAAACAAATAGTAGTCACCTCAAAAACCGGTGAAGTTTCAGTCTCGTTTTTGCCCCGTATTAGCACTGAGTCAGAAAAATTGCTCTCGTTTCCATTTTTGTCAACAGCTGTAATTTTGTAATAACTGTCGCAATAGGGTGGGTTGGCATCTACATATTGTGTATCGCTTACCGAGGCTATTTTTACTCCATTCTGATAGACATAATAACTATCAGTTCCCACTTTTATCTGATCTGCCTCAGGAATATCAGCCCAATATAATTTCATTAAATATTCGGATTCTTCATTACCTAAAATACGAGGAGGGAACGGTGCAAGAATATCCGAAGATAGAAAGTCTTTCAAATACATCCCTTTGCCTTTATAAATACTTTGCTTTACTCTTGCAAATTCTTTCCCAAGTTCAGAAGTATCTAATTCAGCGATTCTTTCACACCATAGAGTAAGCAGGCCAATCTCTTCATCAGAAATTACATTCTTTCCGCTACCGTTAGTTAATATAAAATACTCCATTTCTGGTTTAAGCAATTTGTACATATTTTGGGTTATCTCCTGCAAGAGAACATCATGGCGAATCAATGGAATTATTCTACTTTCAAAGTCTGTATAAGAACTGTATATACAGTCCATAGGTACTTCAACTTTTGTAATCAGCATATCAGCAAATTCTGTGAATAGCACTATATCTGCAGAAGTAATGGAAGTCTTGCATCCACCACCACCACCCCGTGGGTATAAAGACTTAATTCCGTCTATGTCATCTTGGTCAAGTGTTCGTCTAATTGTTCCCACTACATCATTTGGGTACATAACACTATTCCATATGTCAGAGTGGTCCAATCCCAGAGCATGACCAAACTCATGAGCTGCATTACTTTGTAGATCAAAGGCATTGGCACTTCCATCGGTAGCCCACCTTTTATTAGGATTAAAAGCTATATCTATTTCTACTATATAAGAGCCTTGTGGACGCACGTAAGCTACTCCTATGTCATATCCAGCTATACTATTAAAATAGACTGTATTACAGTTATCATTATTGTTCCAGCTACTATTCGAAGTAGTACCCCGGCATCTAAATTCAAAGTCGCAATCCCTTACTTGATTCCATACATAATGACCACCATTAATCGCATTTATCGTCTCATTCCGATTTAAACAATTTGGGATGTTTGCAGTAGAAATATAATACTTAACCTTCAAGAGTATTCCATTTATAACCAAGTGTAGTAAAACCGACTAAAAAAGCCCCTGCTACTCCCATCATAATAATAGCAAAGAAAACTTTTTTCTTCATTTTTCACCCCCATACATATTTTGTTCAACTATTTTCCAAAATTCTCTTATTGGCTGCTTTTGCCTTTCCATATACTTCAAGAGTGGTTTTACTTTGTCTCTTTCTACAAAATATATACTGGTAGCATTCAAAGCTAACCCAAAAATTCCTTCCTCTTTCCATTGTTTTAAGAAAAGTATCACTTCTTTTCTATCTTTGAAATCCCTTGCTGTTGGTGTACCTCCAATACAACTAGGGAAAACCGCTTGGACATCTCCGTCCGGTGATTTTTTTGCTATCCCCCCCCTAAACCTTACCTTTATTGTTTCACCTTGTTTTATATTTATACTATCGGCAGCAATCCATATTTTAATTTTCACAGTAACATATGTGTTCACTTCGGGATAAACTTCATACCTAGTAGTAAGGGTATCGGCCACTTTTACTGTCTCAGGTTCAAACTTACACTCTACTTTATTCACTTCTCCCCAAACTATCCCATCAGAAACCATACAATGCTCTTCAATTGAGATATCTTTTCTATACGCACATTTTTCGTCCAATAGACTTTCTCTGAGTTTTTCTTTATCTATGTTCTGAGAGTTAACTATCCCTTCAGCCATTACTTTAGGAATTACAAAAGCAATCACACATAGATTTATCCACCATTTTTGTTGCACACACATATCCCCTTCTCTTTAATTTATTTATGGTATAGTGTCAATTTAACCACTAAATTGCTACCCACTCTTTCAATTCAATCATTCATCTATCCTGTCACTCCAATAACTACTGGGTCGCAGAATGGGCCCATCCTCTTCCGCTTATCAAACCATTGTGCCTTGTAAGCCAATGTCATCGTCCCTGTATTCCCCACATTATGAATATACGGGCTATTAGTATCCAATGCCAAGAACCGCCAAGAACCTTCCGTAGCAGGAATCCCACCTTCCGCGAACCAGATTGCCACTCCATCAATTCCTTGTGGTAATGCCTCACTCTCTCCGGGGGCTTGCGTCGGATAAAAGTCAATCCTGACTGTCTTCGGTCCAGTGCATTTGGCTTCTATTATTGGAGGTGGCTCGGTCAAAACTATTTGTTCCGAGAGTGGTGTCTTTGTTGTATCGCGAACAGTAATGCCTAATGACTCTCTTTGCAGGTCAGAAGTCTCCTTTCTTGCCTGAATCTTCTTTGTCAGCTGTCGTATTATTGACTCGTGCGCATCTTTTGTCTCGTCCTTGATTTCTGCTGCCCCTCTCGATGCATTCTGCTGAGTTATATGGATTGCGTAACTCGTATTCCAAGCTGCTCTGGCGCTCGAAAGCTCATTTACTTCGGCAGTAGTAATTCCGAGTGCCGTAGCATTAGCCATAACATATGTCACAAAATTATTCTGCCATGTGTCAAACTCACTATCACTCCGCGGGATATAATTTTCCCCTCCCATTTTTACCTCCTCCTTTATAATTTATATCGCCACCCAAACCTCCGTATACTGCTCCAGAACTTCCGTATACTGCTCCAGAACTTCCGTATA
>JACQXS010000029.1 GCA_016208615.1 Candidatus Stahliibacteriota bacterium
TTTTTTCTTGTGAAATATACCTAAAAATATCTCTTAAAGTTCTATGTGGAATATTTTCATACGCCACTTTTCTACTAAATTTATCGCTCTCTCTATCTTTTATTCTGGTCCTTGAAGCAAATAAACTATAAGTTATAGTTTGCGAGAGTAAATCTGCAAATTGTTCATTATCTAAATCAGGAACAAGATACTCTTTGAATGCATTATAAAAACCTTTAATATTATTATTATTTTTAATTTCGTCTACTTTCATTATGTCTTCTTTTAAGAATTTAGTCCTTTTGGCTAATTCTTCAGCTAATTTCTCGCTTGTAGTAATTTTAGGTATAGAGAAATCTAAAAATCTATCTAATAGATTACAAAACTCTTTCTCTTTTCTTAAAGCAGCTGGCGTTTGAATATCTAATGGTGGAAAAGTTATTTGTGTTTTGCAAATCTGTGTTCCGTTACGATATAATCTGAATTCATAAAAATTAGTTAAAATAAGATTAGGGAATGTGGTTTTATATTTTTTAAGTTGCTCGGTACCGACAATAGAATCAAGATTCTCATAAATAGTTGATTTTGCTTCTATACAGCCGATAAATTTTGATACTCCACTTAAAATTTTAAAGTCAGGATAACCTACTTCTGTTTTTTTAGGAATGGTAATAACAGTAATCTCTAAGTTCTTCGTTTTAGCATACTCTTTAATTAAGTTTTCCAATGAAGAATAATAACTTAGCTCAGTAGAATCACCGCTTTTAGCAATATCAATTATTTCATTTAGGTATTTTCTTATCATAACTCTTGTTTGATTATTTTAACATCAGGTGCTATTTGTTTTATTAACCCTGACAACACTTTACCCGGTCCTAATTCAATAAATGTATCTACACCGAATTCAATCATTGTTTTTATAGACTCTACCCATCTAACAGGGGATAGGATTTGCCGTTCCAACGCCTCTTTTATCTCTGCAATAGAAGAAGTTAACTTACCCGTGGCGTTTGGAACAATGGGAACACTTGGGGGCTTAAAATCTGTCTTTGAGAGTACGAGCTTAAATTTATTAAATGCTTGCTCCATAAGAGGTGAATGGAATGCTCCACTTACATTCAATTGTATCACTCTTTTTGCACCTTGTGATTTCAGTATTTCACTTGCCTTTGCTATCATTTCGGGTGCACCGGAAATAACTGTCTGGGCTGGTGAGTTATAGTTAGCCGCTGTAATTATACCTTCTGACTTTAATTCAGTTATTATTCTTTCAACTTCACCTGCCTCTATGCCAATCACTGCGGCCATAGTCCCAGGATTAGTTTGCGACATCAATTCACCCCTAAATCTAACAAGATGCAAAGCGTCATCAAACTCCAATACTCCAGCGGCAAATAAAGCAGAATATTCGCCAAGTGAATGCCCTGCGACAACATCTGGTTTTGTTCCCAGGTGAACCTGTTCCATAAGATCATAACAGGCAGCGGAATACAAAAAAATGCAAGGTTGAGCATTTCTGGATTCAGTAATCTCAATATCAGAGCCACTAAACGATATATCTCTGATATTTATCCCGAGTATCTCATTTGCTTTATCATACAGGGTTCTTATTTTAGGATATTTAGCATACAAATCCTTACCCATTCCTGCGAATTGTGAACCTTGACCAGGAAATACAAAAGCTATTCTACCCATATCACCATTAAACAAAAATTTTGCATATCTCACTTCCTTTCGTTGCTATACATTGTGTCATACCTTTCTTTCGGCTTCAAGGTTAAATAATGCATTTTGTTTAGACCCGAATCCTTCGCTGGGTAAAGTTATTTGTTCAAAGGCGTTGAATAGAGAGCTATCGCTTTTCACTTTTTTAATTCTTTTCTCTACCATTTTGCAGTATTGAGGATTTATTTCAAAACCGATATAATTTCTATTAAGTTTGATGCAAGCAATCGCTGTTGTCCCACTACCCATAAATGGGTCAAGAACAACTCCTTCCTCAGGGGAACTGGCGTTGATAATTCTTTCTATTATCTCTAATGGCTTTTGTGTAGGATGATCTTCCCTTTCAGGGGCTTCGGCGTGAATTCTAGATACACTCCAAATATCTTTTGGATTATACCCAACTTCAAGCCATTTTTTACCAACAAACCTTGGCCTAGTCCTGACTTTTTTGGTTGCTTCATCATAAGGAATCCTTATAGCGTCAATATCAAAATAATAATCCCTTGACTTTACAAAAAATCCAATGTTGTCATGAACAGATGAAAATTTTATAGTACTTCCACCCATACTTGGCACTTTTCTATCCCATATAATTTCATTTATCATAATAAGATTCTTTTTCATATAACTAAAAATTTCCGGGCTATGTTGCCATGTTAGAAAAATATAAAAACTACCACGATTTTTAATTTTTGGAACTACTGCATCTATCCATTTCTTGCTCCATTCTAAATAGTCTTTTGGCTTCAATTTATCAGAATTATTACCATAATCCTTTCCTAAACAATAAGGAGGGTCAGCCACAACTAAGTCTACGAAATTATTAGGAATTTTAGATATTCCATTCAGCACATCTTCATTAAAGATTTTATTTAAAATTTCTTCCATAATTAGTTTTCCTTATTAGAAGGTAATATTATGCTTTTTGAACTATCCCGTAGTATTTTCAAAAATTCTGCCCTCGTTCTATACACTGGTTCATGAAGATAATATGCTTGAATTTTATCATTCCGCGGATTCACATAAATTGGTAAAAATTGCGGTGAAAATAAGCATAGATATTCAGGGTCAAATTTTATATTTATGTTCTCAAAGATTATTCCAAAACAGGCATAAATTAAATTATACGAAGTATTGGCGGCATATTGCATATAAAGTTTTTCAACTGCTGCAATATCATTTTTATTTTCTTTAATTGCAATACTATGAATTTTTACATTAACATAGTAAATTTTTTCTCCAACCTTAATTTCACAATCATGTAAGCAGGTATCGGACATATTAAAATTGACTTCATCAAGACCCAGTTGTTTAGCCCGATATTTTGTTTGTTGAGTAACTACTTGTTCAACAAGCCAGCTGACAGAACGGGTATGTGGTTTCAATCCATATGGAAGAATATCTTTATCTGTAATGTTGAAAGACGAAAGTATAGTTAACAACTTCTTATAAATAGCTCCCACAAAATTAATATCTTCTATCACTTTTTGAATTTGTTTATCTATCATAGACATGTCCTTTTTGTTGCCTAACTTAAAACAACATTAATTCTTCAGTATCCATATCTTTCACAGAATATCAGTATTCTTAATACATTTCAATTGCCGTGAACCATTGGTTAAGTTTTTTAATTCGTTCTTGTCTTTCTTGTGGCAGATTAAATGGCCTACCTCTTGCGTCTATGATAATTCCCACTTCACCGCCCTCTATTTTACAGGTTATTTTTTTACCCTTTCCATCGCCAACATCAAACCCTTTCTCAGGAGTAATCTCTGCTTCCACCTGTCCCTCAAATTGAATACGCACAACATCACCAAAATTCACTCTTTTTTCTATATTTCCGAATTTCACAACTACACATAGATTTCCTTCTTTTCCAATTCCTGCTGGTGCTATGCAAGTACCCAGTTTAACGAGACAATCTTTATCAAACACCTCTAATGCCGCCTCTTTATGCACAGTAGCAAGTACGCCGAGGTGTGGCATCATAAAAATAGAATCCACAGCCAACATTGTTACGCCTTCGGGCAGGAACGAATCTATAAGCATTTGGGCTGCCTGTACTCTTCTGGGTGCATGCGATAGCCCACCTCCTGACCCGATTATCAGGTTCAAGTGCATCATATTTATAAGACTCTGACCCGTTGTAGTTTGGTCAAATGTATCTGAAATAGTGCGTGATTGCTGTACTCCTTTAAGTCCCACTGCCATTGAACGATGATGAATAACTGCGAGTCTCATCGCCTCTCGTGCAATTGCTTGTTCTATTTTCAATTCATCTAAGGTTTGTGGAATTGTAGTTGGACGGACCATTTTATTCCTTATCCGGTTGCGTAAGTCTATTTCTGCAATTTCAAAAGGTATCCAGCGGGTTATATTATTTACACCTGCTTCTGCTAAAACATTAGATATAGAATAACTCATCCCGAGATTAGCACTTACAGTTCTGTTAAAAATGCCATTAAATACAGAAAACACATCCGTTGTCGCACCCCCCATATCTACTCCCATAGCTTCTATTCCTTGTGTCCTGCCTACCATTTCAACTAACGACCCTACTGCACCCGGGGTTGGCATTATAGGAGTATCTGTTAATTCCATTAGCTTCTTATATCCAGGTGCATGTGCCATAACATGTTCCATAAATAAGTCATGTATTTTATCTCTTGCTGGGATAAGATTTTCTCGTTCTAACACCGGTCTTATATTATCTACAATAGATAACGCACTCTTAGTTGCCAAAATTTCCTCTACTTCTTTCTTGGCATCCTTATTACCTGCATAGATTACAGGTAGCAAATAACTTGTCCCAAATCGTGCCTTAGGTTCTGCTGCTCCTATTAACTGCGAAAGCTCTACTACATGTGAGACCGTACCACCATCTATGCCACCTGAAAGTAAAATCATATCCGGTCTCAGTTGACGCATTAGTTCTATCCTCTGATGTGGAAGCCGGCCATCATTTGACGCTATTGTTTCCATAACAATTGCCCCTGCCCCTAATGCGGCACGGGCAGCTGATTCAGCACTCATTGACTTTACTACTCCTGCTACCATCATTTGCAGCCCACCACCCGCAGAACTTGTGGATACATATATATCTACACCCTCATTAGCGTTCTTTTTGGGCTTTATAATCCGCTCGCCATCAAGTATTCGCTTACCCGTAAGTTCTTCTACTTCCATTATAGCATTAAGCACACCACGCGTTACATCCTCAAAAGGTGCTTCAACAGTAGTAGGTGCTTCACCCCTAACAATTAACCTGTATTCAGTGCCTTGAGGTTGAACCTCACGCTTTTCTATTAATATTGCCTTAGTTGTCGTACTACCACAATCAGTTGCTAATATTGTATTTATCTCCATGTTTTTCTCCTTATATGCACGGTATCATATTATTCTTGGGTTGTCAATTTTTATCTTTTCCCACAATAACCACCGCCGAAGTGGGACAAGCAGGATTCCTGTTTTGCTTAAACTTGCCTCTCTATTGCTTGAATCAAATACTCAATACTTCCTCTTTTCTCCAATATTTGCTGTATCTTATCATATATTTGGGTTGGGAAAATCGCATCTACTATGGGCTTGAAGAATATCATTGTTTGCGAGGATATGAAATTCAAATACTTAACTGATTCAAGAAAAGTGATTGCCACAGTATCAAGCCGACGCTTAGCTATTTCATTTGCCAATTTATCAATCAATTCTTTTTCTTCGGCATTAAGTTTTTCATCTTCTTTTTGTATAGCAAATGCCTGCCTCAAATTTTCCCGAATATTCATTATTGACTGCTGTTACTCTCTAAACTGGTCGTAATATTTGTAATTTCCGTATTTTTATCAGGGAATATGTAGATATTCTTGGGAATATGCTCATACTCCACAGAGCATGCCGCACGCTCCACAGAGCATGCCATATGTTCCACTCCCCATGTCGCATACGGATATCGGCATAGCCAACAGGATATATCTTATAGTCTATCATATATCTTAACTGTCTGTTTTTAACTCTCATTAATAACTATTGTTTTTTCTATTCCTCAATAGCTTCAAGTTTTTGAAGGATATCGCATATACCAATTAACATCCAACTCTCGTGCTGCTTTAACTTCATCCAATCTGCTAACAGGCGTATTATGTGGTGCAGTTTTTACTAATTCGGGTTTATTTTTCGCCTCGTCTGCTATTTCTATCATCGTGTCTCTAAATTTATTTAAGGTCTCCATTCCCTCTGTCTCAGTTGGCTCTATCATTAACGCCTCATGCACTATCAAGGGAAAGTAAATAGTTGGCGGATGGAATCCATAATCCATAAGACGCTTGGCTATATCAAGTGTCTTAACTCCATTTTTTGCTTGGCCATCACCAGAAAGCACAAACTCATGCATACAAGGACCGGTATATGGGAAAGTGCATTATGTCTATTCCTATGTCCGCTGGCTTCACAATCCCCATAAAAGCATTCAAATTAGCGCCATCAAGATAAACGAGGCAGCCCTCGTTATGAGCAATTTGAACTACTTTTTCTATCTGGGTTTCAAATAGCCCCAGGGTGTTTGGAATAGTCAGCATAAGGCAGGCAACATTTTTATCTATATGTTGACTTAACTGCTCAATATCAACAAGTCCATCCTTATTTGATTTTATTTGAATGGGCTCAAACCCCGCCAATACTAAGGATGCTGGATTAGTTCCGTGTGCTGAATCCGGGACAAGTATTTTTGTTCTCTGCTCTCCTTTTTTATCAAAGTATTTGCGCACGATGAGCATAGAGACAAATTCTGAATGTGCCCCTGCAACCGGTAAAAGCGATACTTCGCTCATTCCACTTATCTCTGCAAGATATTGTGATAGTTCATATAATAGTTGTAATGCTCCCTGCACACAATATTCTGGTGTCAATGGATGTATATCAGCAAATCCTGGTAGGCGAGCCAAATATTCATTTACTTTTGGATTATATTTCATTGTACAGCTGCCGAGTGGATACATTCCACGCTCTATATGATAATTTCGATAGGATAGATTAGTAAAATGCCGAATTACATCGGGTTCAGAAAGCTCAGGTAAACGCGGAGGTTTTTGTCTTAAATATTCCTTTGGTATTTGTGTACTTATAGGAACATCCCCGCATACTGCGGGATTTGCAACAAGGGTGGGCAAACTATATGCTTTTTTACCTTCTCGTGATAACTCAAAACTCAACTCCATTATAAAGTCAAAACTTCCCGTTTTCTTCGGGATCCCGCTTTGGCGGGACAAAAGTCAAATGCTCTGCCACAAAGACACTAATACACAAAGTTACACTAAAAGTTCAAATCATTGAATAAAAATTATCTTGCGAGAGAGGTTTAACCTCGAGATTGACTTTCTTTCCGTTTGAGGTTGAACCTCCTCCAATCTTACAAAGTAAATGCCTGGTGGCGCACTAAAAGTCACATCCTTTCTACTATGCAGTATTCCTGTGAATAAAGTACTTATCTCTCTACCTGCGCAATCATATAATTTAAGCGTTGCTTTTAAGGGACTATCTGCTGTTATTCTTGCAATGGCTTTACTAATTGCGGGGCTGGGAATTATCTCTAATTTGGGATTTGGGATTTGGGATTTGGGATTCTCTTTCTCTTCTACTCCTATATATCCATTTTTATCTGTCTTAAGCAGATAAATATCAACTCCATTAAGACCTAACTGTCCACATATTATATATCCGCTATCCGTAGTAACTTGCACCGAATATCCCACATCTCCGCATATGCTACCGTATGTTTTTGTCCATACAGTATCGCCATTGGCATTTGTTTTTAGTAGCCATACATCACTTGCACCCGCTGTTCCTTGTGTTTCAGTATAGCCAATAATTACATAACCACCATCAGGGGTTGGGCGTACACAATAAGCTTCGTCATTTTGGCTTCCACCATATCTTTTTGTCCACTCAGTATCGCCGTCGGCATTTGTTTTTAGTAGCCATATATCCTTACCTTGTGCGCCAAAGGATTCTGTATATCCGGTAATAATATATCCGCCATCCGCAGTTCTTTCAACCCATTTACCCTCTTCATTATTTGTGTCACCATATATCTTTCTCCACATAATATCGCAATACTTATTTGCCCTTATAAGCCATACATCACAAAGCCCTGCACCTTCAGAAGAAGTATATCCGCAAACTACATATCCAGTATCAGGGGTTTGACGAATACAATATCCTTCTTCCCATAGATCAGTTGTGCCATATCTATATAACCAGCTACTATCTCCATTAGAAGCCAACTTAAATAGGCACAGGTCAAACGAGCGATATCCACCTGTAGCAATGTAGCCGCCATCAAAAGTTTTTTCTATAAAATATCCTTCATCATGAGATGTACTTCCATATGGCTTATCCCAACTTTGATTTCCTTGCTCATCTATCTTTACTATCCAGAAGTCAGGAGTACCTGTTCCAAATGATCCCGTAGTTCCTATCATAACATATCCACCATCAGAAGCCAATTCAACACAATTTGCCGCATCCAGTTCAGTACCGCCATATGTCTTAAGCCATTGACTATTCCCGTATGCATCTGTTTTTACGGCACAGAAGTCATAGCTTGTCAACCCCGAATTACTATATCCGGCAACAATATATCCGCCATCAGGGGTTTGTCGAACACTCATCCCTAAATCTGCGCCACTGCCACCGAAGGAGCGTTCAAAAGTGATAGCTTCACCAACCGATATTACCAAAGATACTATGAATAAAACAGTTAACCTTTTAGACATTTTTACCCCCTCCTCAAAAATCCTAAATCCGAAGCTCTAAATCCTAAACTCAGCCGGAGGCTGATGAGCCTCAGGCTCAAAATCCCAAGCCCTAAATTCAAATGCTCAAAACTTCTTGCCAGTTTTGAATTTATGACATTGGAGTTTTGATATTGTTTAGAGTTTAGGATTTCGGATTTAGAATTTCTCATATACTATGACTTACATTTCTAAACAGCCTCTTTTCAATTATTGCAAGGCAAAACCTGGGGCTTTATTTTCAAATATGCCCCAGGTTATGGGTGAACTTATTCTTTCTTAAATCTGCCTTCAAAAGGCCCATTATGTGAACCCCTCATCCATCCTGCAACAAGATACGGGAATGAAAACCCTTCAAGCACTTCACCTACGGCAGGGAACCCGGATTGTGACCTTACAATTAACACGGGGTCGTCTTTACCTACATATTTGCCAGCAATTAAAGCTAACTTCTGAGTAGAGGAGACTGACGCTATTTCATTGTCCGATTTCCTCCATACCCTTCTTATTAGGTAATGCTCCCTTGCTCCTATAAAAACAAGCAGGTCATAAATCTCTTCCGGTGCAGAAAAAATTACGGTTTCCTGCTTGAATATATCCAGTACTTCAAACTTAAATCCATCATGAATTGACGCATCTATTACTAATCCCGCAGTATTAAATGGGTCGGCAAATATTTTGTATAATGCAAAATTCCATGCCCCTGGTGAAGTCTTGTCTCCCATAAAAACAAGTATAGGCTCAGATTTCCTTTCATTGATTTCCATCTCTGCCACCCCAGGCCCCATACCTTTCACATTACCTGAAAATGAATCAGATAAAATATCCTGTCCCGCCCCGTATAATCCCAATTTCTTTGCCAATTCCGTGCCTTCTATGAATGTATTCCATGCCAGTTCGTGGATTTTGGGTGAATCTTCGCCCTGTCTGTGCGTCATAATGAGTTCAAGGTCATCACCGCAATTCGTCACATGAAAATCTACAAGCAAGTCGTTTTTTACTGCAACCCGCAAATGCTTGCGCGCTTCTTCAAGGATATCTGGATGAGACGATGAATGTCCCACATATCCACCTATATCTGCCTTAATAACAGATATTGTAATTTTACCCATCTTACACCTCCTATTATTTCAATATATTGTTAAATTTACAGATGTCAAGTATAAAACATATAAAATTAGTTGACAAGCAGTATATTTTAGACTATAAAAACAATAATGACAGAATTTAGTCCCATAGAAGAGGCAATAGAAGCTATAAGACAAGGTAAAATCTTAATCTGCGTAGATGATGAGAATAGAGAAAATGAGGGTGATTTTATATGTGCCGCTGAAAAGGTTACTCCTGAGGGAATAAATTTTATGGCCCAGTATGGACGAGGACTAATATGCTTATCCAGTCCATTTGAGCGACTTGATGAATTAGGACTTGAGTTAATGGTTTCAAATACTACTGCCTTGCACGGTACTTCGTTCACAGTATCAATAGATGCTAAGGAAGGCACGACTACTGGTATATCTGCAAAAGATAGGGCAACTACGATTCGTAAATTTATATCCCCTAATAGTAAGCCAGATGACTTTGCTCGTCCGGGGCATATTTTTCCTATAATGGCGTGTTCTGAGGGAGTTTTGAGGCGTGCCGGTCATACGGAGGCAAGTGTAGATTTGGCACGGCTTGCTGGGCTTTATCCTGCGGGTGTATTGTGCGAGATTATGGATGACGACGGTAGTATGGCAAGACTGGCTAATCTTAAAGAGATAGCTAAAAGATTTAACTTAAAACTTATAACTATTGAGTCGCTTATTAAATATCGTATGCAGAGCGAGAAGCTGGTGTGTAAGATAGCGACTACTACTTTGCCTACCCCATATGGTGAATTCACAATGCATTTATATGAAGAATCTATAAATAATGAACACCATATAGCATTGGTAAAAGGTGAAATAGTGGGCAGTAAAAATGTACTTGTCCGAGTTCATTCACAATGCCTGACAGGAGATGTATTTGGCAGTTTGAGATGCGATTGCGGTGAGCA
>JACQXS010000087.1:0-2013 GCA_016208615.1 Candidatus Stahliibacteriota bacterium
TATCGTAAGCATTCTTACTGGTAGCAACATCCATCGTCGCATTTAATCCGTTCACCATAATATATCTTTCCCAAGAAGTTTTTTTTGCGTCCCCTAATTCATTATAATCTATAGAAAAACGATATAAACCGCTTGCTAAATTTTTAGGTATATTAAAATCAACATTATTATTACCCCAAGTTTGGATAATATCGGTTAAACCTGATTTTTTGTAGTATACAGTGTCGTCCCGTCCTTTAATTTTTAATGTATAATTATATTGTGTCCCTAACCCACCAGAATTCGCCATAACTACCATTCCAATTTCACCAGCATTATATTTTAATTTGTCTAAATTCACGATAATTTTGTTGCCTGACACATTAAAAAAATAGGACTTTGTTAACGGACTTGCTAAATCTACGGACGATAATTTTACATCTACTTTATGTTGGACTTCTTTTATGATAGCCCTCACATCTTTATATGTTGCGGCACCTAAATTGACAATAAAATTACCGTGCTTATCTGAAACTTGTGCTTCCCCAATTCTTAATCCTTTGCACTCTGCAAGTTCTATGAGCTTACCTGCGGATACATTAGCAGGATTCTTAAATATACAACCGGCACTAGGAAATTCAAGTGGCAATTTAGATGCCCGGTCAAATAGAATCTCCTGAATCTGTGAATCAATCTCGCAAGAAGTCGCTTTCTTTAAGTTTAATTCTGCTTCCAATACTATTTCACCACTATTCTTAAACCTTGATTCTCTATACCCAAATCCTGCATCTTGTTTCTCTATCCAATAAATAGTTCCATCAGGATTCATAATTTTAATCCTATCTACAATCTCGGCTATCCGCTTTCCGTATGCCCCGGCATTCATTGCAATTGCGCCACCCAAAGTACCAGGAATACCCGCCATAAATTCTATCCCAGCTAATCCTTTTTTAGTGGCAATTCTTAATAACCCTTGGATTGAAATTCCCGCCCCTACTCGTATTAGATTATTCTTAACGGAAATATTTGCAAAATACGGCTCCCCTATATGTATAACTATACCCGCAAATCCATCGTCAGGGAACAAAAGTTTGCTGCCATTTCCAATAATAAGTATCGGTGATTTATTTTGCTTCGCATACTCTATAGATAATTTAATTTCCTGTTCCGTACTTGGGGAGATAAAGCACTTGCAAGAGCCACCTATTTTGAAACTCGTATGTAGAGACAGCTTTTCTTTAGTTTTTATTTCACTGCTTGGCAAGAACAATCTATACGCTATCTCTACATCGGGATTCTGTATAACATTAGGCATCTTTTGAGCCAGAGGCTCATCGGCCTCCGGCTGAAAGTCTAATGGTTTCTATGTAGTGCATAAAAAATGCCCCGAGTACACCTACAAAAAGGGCAAGGATACCCGAAATCACTAATGAGAACTTAACTTTTGGCGAACAGGGGATATCAGGAGGGATAGCCGGGTCAAGGACTGTTACGATTGGTTTTAAAGAAGTTACTTTTAGTTCATCATTTATTTTATCCAAGCTATAGACATAAAGGTTAGATAATTCGGCAGCAAGATGTGGGTCCTTTGCTCTAACGCTAACGCTAATTATTCCCTCTTTTGTCATAGATATGGTTGTCAAGCTTTTCAGATTCTTAAGCGTAGCTAATACTAACTTTTTTTCATAGCAGTTATTATCATTAAATTCCTCTCTTATCTTTTCTCTCATTTTACGAGACTTGAGTATCGCTATAATTACTTGTGATGCAGTCCCACCTCCTAATAACCCCGTAGGTAATTGTTCCCTAAGCACAGAAGGAATTCTGCTTGAAATTCCACTTCCCCCTTCCATTATGGATTCCGGCGGTAGAATAGTAGCAGTAGATTCGTACATTGAGGGCAATATTAATATCCGGAGTAAAGTAACAACTTCGGCAATTATGAATATCAGAGTTATTATTTTCCACTTCTTTTTTATTATTTTAAGATATTCTATTATATGTATTTCTTCATCCATAGTATTAGCTATTTAG
>JACQXS010000087.1:2042-13626 GCA_016208615.1 Candidatus Stahliibacteriota bacterium
ATTATATTTATTTCTTCATCCATAGTATTAGCTTTATAGAAATCAGTTTTTTAGCTTGTTATTTGGATTTCATTTTGTATTTGTGGCTATAATTGCCGAGATAGCTATCGCCGAGAATCCAAGTTGATATAATATTTGTGCTACATCTTTAATTATATCCCCCACTGGTCGGCGGATTTGTTTCTCTGGCACAATAATAGCATCACCGCGTCCTATTTTATCTCCTTTTGTTACCTGTCCCGATGCTTTAAGTATATATATTTCTCCCTTATCCCCTTCTTTTGTAGCTCCGCCAACCTGTGTAAGATACCAACTAATTCCCGCGTTTTCTCTATAAGTAATTGCAGATGGATTGTACACACATCCCACAATCTGAACAGTATTTGGAATTATAGGAATATCTATTTTGTCTCCATTCTCCACAGTTATATTATTCTCTGGGGAAGCAAGATTTGAAAAATCTATTACTATTCTGCCGGGGGATTCTGTTTTTGCTATAGCATCTATTATTTCTTTACGATATTTTATAAATTCCTCTTTGTTGCGACGCTCTTCTTCGCTAATCTTTGTCGTCTCTAACGCTCCTGTTTCACCTAACATTTTTTTTCTCGCCTCTTCTACAAATTTTTGTGTTGCTTCCTGCTGATATTGCTTGACTAATTGTCTTGTCAAAACTGCCCCGGGAAGGAATGCATATTTCGTAAACCCGCCTGCCCTTTCGATTACAGATAGAATTTTTTCATTACGATGTATTACATAAGTACCGGGACGCACTACTTCACCACTAAGAGTTATACTTGGTAAGCAAGCCCACTCCTTTCGCTCCCTGATGAAAAGCATATCTCCCGGACCTAACTTATCTGCACAAACAATAGAATCTTGTAAGTCTATACTTCTAACTTCTTGCTTCTTTCTCTGATTCATTTTGTATAATTCAGAATATTCAAGGTCAGCCGTAGGAAAGAGTCCGCCCGCCCTAAATATAAGGTCTTCTATGGTCATATTAGGGGTTAGAGTATATTCTCCTGGCTTACACACTGCGCCATTTATTTTAACAGAATATACAGGAAAAATATCTGTCTCAGTATAAATAGTTACCTCATCCCATTCCATAAGTTGTAGATTATGAGTAGTATCATCTTTTAATGCAAGTTCAAGATTGATAGGTATAGTTTCTCTAATTTTTTTTGTCTTAAATCTTGATACTTCTGCTCTCTCAAAATAAGTACCCGGATACAATCCATCTGCCTCTTCTATTAAGTCTTTGATTCTCATCCCCGGTTTAAGCTCATAATTTCCCGGTCGCTGTATATTACCCTTTATTGAAACATAATTGTGTTTATCTGAAATAATAGGCGAAATAAGTATTAAATCTCCATCCTGTAATCTAAATTCTGCGGCTTTAGTATTGAATTCATTGGTGGTTGTAAATTTTAAGTCTAGCACTACTTTATGTTCATGTTCTTTAATTCTTTCTATCTGTATTTGTTTTAAGTATCCGATAGAGGTTATTCCGCCTGCCATTTCAATTATATCTTTAAGAGTTTCAGTATCTTTGACTTCATAAATAGCAGGTCTCTTTACACTACCTGCTATGCCTACAACTTTACCTATTTGGTGAACATAAATTATATCCCCAGAGCTTAGAGGGTAATCAGTTTCTTTATTTCCATAAAGTAATAAGTCATAAAGGTCTATTTTTTTGTGAGTATTTACTTCTATATTTCTCATACTTCCTAATCTTGTGGGACCACCTGCATTATGTAAAGCGTGAAAAACTGTAGATAAGGATGAAATAGTATAACTGCCGGGTTGAGTTACATTACCTAAAAGAAATACTTTTATGCTTTTTAATCTACCGAGTGTAATATTCACTTCAATGTTGCTGTAGTATGTATTTAATTGTTTAGTTATTAATTCTTGTGCCTTTTCGAATTCTAATCCTAAAAGATATATTACTCCTGCTTTAGGTAAAATTATTTTTCCATCTCTATCAATTTTAACTTTTATTGTCTCTTGTACTTTACCCCAGATATTTATTATTATTTCATCATCTGGTCCTAACACATATTTTGGCGGTACTGTATAATTTTCTACTGCTGCAAATGTTGTTGATGGAGGACCAAAAATATCATACCCAAATTGAAAAATATTTTTAGATACTTCAAGAGGGAATTTTTCTTGAAACATTAGCTCTATAGCAGATGGAGCTTTTGGTGTTCCATATGGTGTTCCATATGGTATTCCTTCTTTTTTTGGGCTTATTCTTTTACCTATTTCTTTTTCACTTATTTCCTCCTCTGTTTTATTTTCTATTTCTTCTTCTGTTGTTTCCTTTAATTTTTCTAATAATTCAGGTTGTTCTTTTATTGCTTTTATTATTTTATTAGTTTGTTCTGTTTCTTGTGCAAATAATAAACTACTAATAAGTAATAATATGTAAATTAGGGTTGCCATTTTTTATAAGTTAATATAAATATTTTATAATGTCAAGAGATAATAATAATAGGTGCTGTTAATATGTGAATAAATTAATTGTAAGTAATAATGATAAATATCTCTGGTTACTATTTTAGTGAATAATATTGTTAAAAAGTTTAAGTTTTACACATAAAAAGTTATTCACATTATTATTGAGTTAATAATGTTATTAACTTCTAAATTAAACTCCTCTTTCTTTTCTACTAAATCTTTTATCTTATTATATGAATGAATTATTGTTGTATGGTCGCGTCCACTAAATAACTTTCCTATTTCTTTTAATGATAATGCTGTATGCTCCCTACACAGATAAATAGCTACATCTCTTGGTAGTACTATAGATTGCATTCTTCTTTTCCCTCTTAAAGCAGCAATTGAAAGATTATAATGAGCGGCAACTGCTTTTTGTATTGCTTCTATAGTAATCTCTTCTTTATTCTGTTGAGCAATATCTTTTAACAACTCTTGTGCTTTATTGAGGTCTATTTTCCCATTTGTTAGTGAAGAGAAGGCGAAAAGTTTTACTAATGCTCCTTCAAGGTCGCGGATACTGGATTTAATTTCTTTCGCTATAAATAACAAAACTTCATCTGCGACCTGTATTTTGGCTATTTCAGTCTTTCTTCTTAAAATTGCTATACGGGTCTCAATATCAGGTAGCTTTATGTCACACACCAGTCCACCCTGAAATCTTGATATTAATCTTTCTTCTAATCCTACTAATGCAGATGGTGGCCTATCAGACGAGAACACAATTTGTTTATTATCTTCATATAAGGCATTAAAGGTGTGAAATATTTCGTTCTGTAATCCCTCTTTGCCTTCAAGAAATTGGATGTCATCTATAAGCAAAATATCTTTCCGTCTATATTTACCTTTAAATTGACCTATCCTATGTTCCTTGAGCGCATCTACCATTTCGTTCATAAACTGTTCTAATGAAATATAATATACTCTTAGGTCAGAGAGGAAAGACTTAGCATGGTTTCCAATTGCCTGCAACAGGTGAGTTTTCCCCAACCCTACGCCACCATAAATAAACAAAGGGGTATATTGTTTCCCAGGTGCACGCGCTACTGCCATACAGGCAGCATGGGCAAACTTATTGCTTTCACCTACGATAAAGTTATCAAAAGTATATCGGGGTTGAAGATGTGAGGCATCCTCTTGATAAACTCGCGGTGAGTGTCCTATCTCTTTAACTTTATCTATAAGTTTATATTTAACTTTAAGGTCAGGCAAATCAGTAGGCAAAGATTTAAGGGCTTCATAAATAAAAGAGTGGTAATTTTCTTCTATCCATTCAACGAAGAAAGAGTTAGGCGCCCTTACCCACAAAGTGTTTTGAGAAATAGAGTCACCTTTAGTAGGTTCAAGCCACCGCAAAAAAGCTTCCTCCGGTATCCTTTGCTTTACAATCGAAAGCACCTCTTCCCACAGTTTTATAGCATCTGTTATCATCTTAACTTATCAAAAATCAATAACATATCACTATTCTTGAACAAGTTATCCACAAAGTTATCCACCTTCTCTTTTTCCTCTACTCCTTTGTTTTTATTACCCTTCACAGCCCTTCCTATTATCCCAACATTAAGTTATGCACATTCCCTCTATTTTACAAACTAATCTTAATAAGTATTTTTATAACCTGTCAAGAGTAAAAATTTATTTGACAAAAGATTTTTTGTTATGTATTTTTATCTTAATGAGGAGAAATGAAAGTTACTATCCTTGGAGCAGGGAATTGGGGCACGACATTGGCTATTTTATTGGCTAAAAAGGCATCCGTTACTCTATGGACAATAGAAAAAATAGATGGACGGGAGAATAAGAAATATTTACCCGGCTATGAAATCCCAGCCAATATCCTAATCACAGAATCCTTACCCGTAGCCATAGAAGGGGCGGGACTTATTATTTTTGCTATCCCATCACAAGTTATGCGGGAAGTAGCAAAACAAATTAGTGCTTACGGGCATAAAACAGCTATACTTTTATCTGTCTCTAAGGGAATAGAGAATAAAACGCTTAAAATAATGTCCGAGCTTTTAGAGGAAGAAATAAAGTGTTCTTATTCCCACATCTGTGCACTTTCGGGTCCCACTATTGCTCGTGAAGTGATTAGGGGATTACCTACTTCCTGTGTTGCTGCTTCGTCAAATGAGGGAACAGCAAAAATAGTGCAGAAACTTTTTAATTCCACGCGGTTTAGGGTATATACGAGTACAGATATTATTGGTGTAGAACTGGGCGGGGCAATTAAAAATGTTATCTCGCTGGCATCTGGGATTTGTGATGGCTTGGGGCTCGGCGCCAATGCTAAGGGGTCACTCCTTACAAGAGGAATTAGAGAAATAACAAGACTGGGCGTGGCGATGGGCGCTAATGCTTCCACTTTTGCAGGATTATCAGGCATAGGGGACCTTATCACTACTTCTTTTAGTGAGCATTCAAGGAATAGGTGGGTGGGCGAACAAATAGGAAAAGGCAAATCACTGAAAGAAGTTTTGTCGCAAATGGTTGAGGTTGCAGAAGGGGTGTCAACTACTTTATCGGTTATAGAATTATCAGGTCGCTTTTCCGTGCCAATGCCAATAACACAAGAAGTATATGAAATTTTATATAATGGTAAAACACCTTTATCAGGGATGCAAGATTTAATGACCCGCGAGCCTAAATCCGAACATATATAAATATTTAGTGTGGTCGCGAGTCGCTGACTCGCCCAAATAGGGTAGGCAAGGCTTTAATGCCTTGCCATAAAAGAGGAGAGAGTAAATGAAATTTATACTTATCCGCTTTGCTCATTTTTTGCTTAATAATTATGCTTGACACTTTTGAAATGGGAAATATAGTCAACACTCAATAAATTCTTGACAAGGTATCTTACATTGTATATTATAATATCGTAGTCACCAGAGGTAATTGTATCTCTGTCGTATAAGGGGAGGTTACAATGATTGAAAAAGAACAGAATATTAGAATTAATGTCCCACAAAAGAATTTAGAAAAATTCAAAGAGGTTTTACTCTATATTCTTATTAAAGTTGGTTCAAAACCTAATATTGGCGAGACTGTAATTTATAAACTGCTTTATTTTATTGATTTTAACTTTTACGAGAAGTATGAGGAGCAATTAATAGGTGCAACCTATATAAAAAACAAATACGGCCCTACTCCAATAGAATTCAAAAAGGTTGTAGAGAAAATGATTGAGGATAAAGAAATTGATAAAATTGAAGATAAATATTTTAAGTATCCACAAACTAAATATTTACCGCTAAGACTTCCTAACCTTGTTAAATTAATGGCTAATGAAGTTGAAGTTATAAATGAAGTTTTAAGTATGCTTTCCGACAAGAATGCTGCTCAAATAAGTGAATATTCTCACCAGGATGTTCCATGGTTAACTACCGAAGAGGGGAAGGAAATTGAATATGAATCAGTTTTTTACAGAACTCCTCCCTATTCGGTAAGAGAATATAATGAAGATATTCAATGAAATTTCCCGTCTTCCTGAATTTGAAAAGGATATACGAAAACTTCTTAAAAGATTTAGAACGATAGAAGATGATTTAGAAATCTTTATTGAAAAAGAGTTAACCCTTTATCATAAGTTAAAAATTGACAATAGAGGTGTTTTTAGGATCCCTGGCTTGCAAATAGAAAATCCCTTAATCTACAAAGCTAAAAAGTTTGCCTGTCGTTCCCTGAAAAGCGAAGGAGTGCAATCCGGTATCAGGATTATATATGCTTATTTTGAAAAAGAAGACAAAATTGAATTGGTTGAAATTTACTACAAGGGAGATAAAGAAAATGAAGACAGAGAGAGAATCTTTAAGTATTACAGAACACCAAGTTAGTTTAAAAAAGAGGAAAAGATGAATTTTTATACTAAATGGCGGAGAGACTGTGGGAGGGACTTCCCAGTCCCGAGGGATTATCAAAGTTGAGAAGCCTTTCCGCTGAACTCATTTTTTGCTTAAAGATTATGCTTGACAAAACATCGTTTTTAGTGATAATATTATTGAAAAACCAACAAACAAATAAAAGTTTAACATTCCAAAATAGAAACTAATTTTGCAGAAACTAAAAGTGATATGATATACAACGAAAATGAATTTTTACGAGCCATCAGTTTATCGTTCCGACAATACAAACAACACGGTGCGAGAAGTCCTGAAAAACTAAAACCTGTTCATCTTTATGTTGCCAATTTACTCAAAAGCATTTGGAAAGGCGATTTTGAAATTCATTATTTGAGCAAAGATAACAAGGAATTAACCGTAGATGGGAAATACTATCCGAAAGACATTGATATTTCTGTAACTCATAACGGTACTCCCATTTTCTGTTTGGGGATTAAGTTTGTAACTTCAAATTATAGACAGAATGCCAATAACTACTTTGAAAATATGATGGGCGAAACGGCTAATATCCAAGCACGAAAAGATTTACCTTATGCCCATCTAATCGTATTCCGCCACAAGACGCCTTATTATCTAAAAAATGAAACAGAAACACCAAAGAAAATTGAAATCATCAACGAAAAAGACCTTTCCAAATACTTGAAATTGGCTTTTGACACACCACAAGCCCATAGACCACAAATAATCGGCATTCATTTAATTGATATTAACGAAAAAACGCTAACTGCTATTTCTGTCAACTTGTATGAAGTATTTGAAAAGGACTTTGCTGATTTATTGGAAAATAAGGTATCTTTAAAAAAGTTTTTCAAAGAAATTGAAAACTACAAAAAGTTTTATAAAATGCAAAAGTAGTATAGTATGGGCAGTTTAGCAAAGACATACTCGCAGGAAAAACTTTTCGGGCAAATCTACACGCCGAAAATTGTTGTCGAAAAAATCTTAAATGATATTGGTTTTAACCATCACGCAATTTTAGGCAAAACCATCCTTGACCCCGCTTGCGGTGATGGTAGATTTTTAACCGAAATTGCTCAAAGAATTATTGAGTTCTCTCCGAAAAACAAACTCAAACAAAATTTAGAAAATATCTATGGATGGGATATTAACAGCCAATCTATTGAACTCTGCGTTAATACCCTTAATGATTTAGTAAAGCCGCTTAATCTTTTTATAGATTGGAATATTTTTGAGTTAAACTCTATTCTGAAATACCAAAAGCCAAGTATTTTTCCCCAGGTTGCCGAGAGCAAAAAATACGACTTTATCGTAGGCAATCCTCCTTACATTCGCATACAGCATTTAGACCAAGAGCAACGCAGACATATACAAAACAACTACGATTTTTGTAAAAACGGCTCAACAGATATTTATATTGCCTTTTTTGAATTAGCAATTTCGCTTTTAAATGAAAATGGTATTTGTGGATTTATTACGCCCAACACTTTTTTGTATACCGAAACTGCCAAACCCTTACGACAATATTTTGCTAAACATCAGAATTTGCTGAAACTAACTAACTACGCTGACATTCAGATTTTTGACAATGTAACAACTTATTCGGCAATTACTATTTTCAATAAGAAAAGAAATCAAAAATTTAATTTTCAAAAAGCCGTTTCAAAAACTGAATGGATTGAAAAACAAATTGAATTTACAGAATTACAGAACCCGATTTGGCGACTTTCTGTTGAAAATAAAACTGTAATAAAGGGCAAAAAGTTAGAAGATATTGCTAAAATTCATGTTGGCATTACCACGCTTTGCGACAAAGCATATATTTTCACTGTCCATGCATTTGATAAAGACTATGTTATTGTAAAAACCGAACTGAAAGGCAAAGTAAAATTAGAAAAGGAACTCTTAAAACCAATTGTAAAAGGATCTACTTTAAAAAACAGTAATGACCCTATTAAGAAATATATTTTATTTCCGTATAAAAAGATAAACGGCAAACATCAAATTATTTCTGAAAATGAATTGCAAAAAAACTATCCTTTAACTTATGAGTATTTGCTTTCCATAAAATCAGTGTTAGATAAACGAGATAATGGGAAACCTAACCCAGTGGCTTGGTATGCTTTCGGCAGAAGTCAAGGACTTGATACGAGTTTTGGCAAAAAAATAATCTTTTCGCCAATGAACAATAAACCTAATTTTGTTTTTTATGAGAATGAAGAATGTACTTTTTATTCAGGTTATTGCATTAAATTCAATGACGATTTTCAAAAACTTTTGAAACAGTTGAACTCTGTTAGAATGCAGAAATTTGTAGAAATTTCAAGCCGTGATTTCCGTGGCGGTTGGAAAGCATATAACAAAAGAGTAATTGAAAACTTCATTATAGATATTGGGAAAATATAAAAACTATGCATAACATCGGCTTTGCGATTTTTAATTTATGGAAAGTTGTATTAAGTCATTGCCATATTCAAGTTCAATATAGATACTATTCCAAAGGAAAAAATGAGTAAAGCGGATAAGCAATGAACTTTTATACTAAATGGCGTAATTGTGTTGAGCGGAATCATTCGCTTGTCTGTGTGGGATTAGATACAGACATTAAACTAATTTCCAAGTCTCTATTATCCGAGCCAAATCCTATTTTTGCTTTTAATCGTGAACTAATAGAGGCGACAAAAGATTATGCCTCCGCGTTCAAACTTAATGCTGCCTTTTATGAAGCAGAGGGACTTAAAGGGATAGAGGATTTGAAGCAAACAAGAGAATATATTCCTGCCCATATACCTGTTATTTTAGATGCCAAGCGTGGTGATATAGGGAATACCAGTAAACTATATGCCCGGATGGCGTTTGAGGAATTTGGCTTTGATGCCCTGACTGTTAGTCCTTATCTGGGGAGCGATAGCGTAGCTCCTTTTTTGGAGTATGGAGATAAATATATCTTTATTCTCTGCCTTACTTCAAATCCGGGGGCTATAGATTTGCAGATGTACGGAGAGCCTCCCCTTTATCTACGGGTAGCTCAGTTTGTGAATAAATGGAATAAAAAAGGAAACTGCGGACTCGTGGTAGGAGCTACAAAACCAGAACAATTGGCAGAGATACGCAAAATAGTGCCCAAGCCCATTTTCTTAATCCCAGGGATAGGAGCCCAGGGCGGTAAGATAGAGGAAGTCATCAAATATGGGGGCGATAATCTAATTATCAATGCCTCGCGGTCTATAATTTATGCTTCTTCTGGGATTGACTTTGCCCAAAAAGCACAATCCGCTACTATCGCATTAAGAGATGAAATTAACAGGGCAAGAACTGTGGGAAAGACTTCATAATCTTTTGATTAAGAGGAGATTGTAGCGGAGGTCTTTAGACCTCCATCTTGTAGCCGTCCCGCTTCTTGCGGGACATTTTTTCGCACCCATAAAGGGTACGGCTACATCCCATAATTACCAATCCCTATTTTATTTCTTTAATTCCGTAATTTGCTGCTTTAGTAACTCAATCTCTTTCTGTTGAGCTTCAATTTGTTTTTGTTGCTCTTGCACTGCCTTCACAAGCGGGACAACAAATTCAGAGTATCTCAAACTCTTAATACCGCCACTCGTGTCCACGCCACTGAAAGCATAGCCGATTTCTTTTGCCTCTCCCTCTACATCCTGAGCAATAAAGCCCGTGTATTTTGTATTCTCAATAGCGTATTTACCTTCTGCATTAGCTTTCAGAGTAGTCGTATCCTGCCCGTAAATAGCAAGGTTCATTTTATGGATATCCCAATTGAAAGTTACAGGACGAAGACGCGTGATGAATGAAAGACCAGGAACATCTTCACGCACATTTTGCTTATACCTACCATCTGAATAAGTACTCCAGCCCACTTGACCGCCAATCCAACTAACGCTTGTGTTCCCTATACAAACTCTATTGCTGGCAAAGACCGTGACACCATATCCTATAGCTGTTGCGTTAAAGAGAGCTCCGCTGCCTACATTGGCAATGTAACCCAAGCAAGTATTGTAATAGCCGGTGGTGTTGGAGTAGCCTGCCCGGTAGCCGGAGAATGTGTTGGAATAGCCGGTGGTGTTGGAGAAGCCTGCAAGGTAGCCGATAAAGACATTATTGTTATTTGACAGGTCATCGCTATTTCCAGCCCCTTCACCTAAAAATACTGATTGTCCTGTCCCTGTCTGCCATATCCTACCTGCTACATCAAGTTTCGCCCCAGGGGTCGCCGTCCCGATGCCTACACTATCAGTGGTGTTAAAAGTATAAACCCGATTACCACTTCTCGTCCAGTCGTTATCTGGTGTTGATGGCGCATAATCCGCCGTGTCCGCTCTATTAGCATTGGCTACTTCTGATGTTATATCTGCACCTGCGTGGGTATGTGCACTCGGAATTCCACTCAAAGAATAACTCGCCGTGTCCGCTCTATTCGCATTGGCTACTTCACCTGATACATTTGCTCCCGTGATAAATAGAGCTGTATCTGCCTTATCTGACTTGGGATAATCAACACCCCACAAATTATTATTCCATCTATAAGAATTAGTCGAGACTCTTGCCGAATCCACATAATTAACATTCGTTGCCTTTGAATAATCAGCAGTATCAGAGTATGGAGCTTTGAAAGTAGGTGCTACATCTTCTCTTGCTATTGTGCTATTGGCTATCTTACTTGACCCCACTGCATTATCTGCTATCATCCCGGTCGTTATAGCATTTACCTGTCCCTCATTTACCCAACGAGCATCAAGGTCTGTAAGCGTACTACCCTCTATCCTGTATGAATTACCTGCAATCACAGCCGTGTCAGCTACTTCCGATTTAATAGCATAGCCCACTGAGACTAATTTCTTACGCGGCGAAAGAACATCCGCTCCTGCCTGTGTTTCAATCCAAAGTGCCGTACCTGTAAAAATAGATACAGGAAGAGTGCTTATACTACCCAATAGTACATTAAATATGCCTTTATCGCATTGCACATTATTATGGGTCTCGGTCCAAAGAGCCGTACCGCCTGTTGGTACATTAAATATCCTGAATATCATATCCACAGTATCCGAAATCGCAGTCGTGTCAGACACCCTGCCCAGCCATCCCTGATAATTGAGTTCGTGTATTACTGCCTTAGCGTCCTTGGATGGAACAATCCCGCCTCCTTCGGGACTTACAGCATTAGCCACTACTGATTGGCTCGCCTCTGCCTTGTGCAG
>JACQXS010000086.1 GCA_016208615.1 Candidatus Stahliibacteriota bacterium
ATAGGGGCGTGGGAGATTAAAGAAGATGGGACTTGGGGGGCGAAGACTACTCCACAAGCAAAAGGGATTAAGATTACTACACGGGACCAAGCGTTGCGGATACTGGTAGAATGGGAGCTTCACAAGCCGGAGTGGCAGCATTTCTATCACCCGAAGTATAAGAGCGATATGATAATCAGAATCGCCAAAGAATGGAAGCTTGATGGCATTTTATTACACTATAATAGAGGATGCGAGGGATTAAGCGTCGGGATAGCTGAGAATCGGCTCGCTTTAATCAAGGCGGGCTACCCGGTTATGCCGTTTGAAGGCAATATGGGGGACGAGAGGGAGTTCGATATGGCACGCACTATGACACGGATAGACGCTTTTATGGAAAGCTTGGGGCTTAAAGCGTTAGAGAAGTAGGTTAAATGAGAAGGTTATACTTGGATACCTCTGTTATAAGTGCTTATTATGATGATAGAGAGCCTGAAAAACGGGCCCAGACCAGAGAGTTTTGGAAAAAACTTAAGGACTACGAAGTTTATATTTCAGAGATTACTATTACTGAACTTAACAGAGAAAAAAGTATTGAGAAAAGAGACCAGAAAGTTTCGCTGGTAATGGAATTCTATGAATTGAGAATAACAGAGAAAGTGGGTCGGCTTGTAGATGCTTATTTAGAACATAATATCATTCCAAAGAAATATGAGGGAGATGCTTTACATATTGCAATAGCTATAATAAATGACATAGATATACTTGTGAGTTGGAATTTTAAGCACATTGTGAAGCTGAAAACTAAAAGAGAAGTGAATGCTATTAGTATTTTAGAAGGTTACAAGACAATAGAAATTATATGTCCATTAGAATTATAGGAGGTGATAGAAAGTGGCGACTATTGAACCAGCATTTATGAGAGACCTTCACAAGATACGAGAAAAAATGTATAACGAAATGAAAGGATTAAGCTGGGATAAGAAAATAGAGCGAATCCGCAGAGAAGCTCAAAAGTTTTTGAGAGAACAGGAATATAAGGTTAAACCGGCAGAGAAAAAAGCATTAAGTCGTTAAAAATAAATTATGGAAAGCTTGGGGCTTAAAATTAAATGAAAAGACAAGAGCATGTAGACATTAGACAAGAGATTACTGAGAGTAAGCGAGGGATTACTGGGAGTAAGCGAGGGATTACTGGGAGTAAGCGAGGGATTACTGGGAGTAAGCGAGGGATTACTGGGAGTAAGCAAGGGATTATCGGGAATAAAGTAGTCAACCTGATGTTAATTGGGGAGGGGAGGTAAATTATGATAAGCTGTGGCATAGATGGTGGAGCAAGGAATACAAAGGTAGTCATCTTGAAGGATGGCAAGATTATAGGCAAGGGCATGGCACTTACCGGGTTTGAGCAGAAGGTGGCGGCTGAAGCGGCTATCAATGTCGCTATTAGTGAGGCGGGTATAAAGCGAGAGGATATAGAATATATTGTCGCCACTGGGGAAGGGCAGAAAGAGATAGAGTTTGCCAATGATACGATTACAGTAGTAGGGGCAGACACTATAGCGGTGAATACTCTATTTCCCCAAGTCCGCACAGTAATAGATATAGGAGCAGAAGAGGGTAGGGCAATAAAGTGCGACGAGAAAGGCAAGGTGATAGACTTTGCGATAAACGAGAAATGCGCCGCAGGGGCAGGTACTTTCTGTGAAACAATGGCAAGGACATTGGAAGTAAAGATAGAAGAGATGGGGGCGATTTCGCTTAAATCTACTAAATCAATTCCTATGAATGCACAATGCGCCGTGTTCGCTGAGTCAGAAGTGGTCTCGCTTATCCACGCCAAGACTCCCAAAGAAGACATAGCCAATGCAGTACATTCAGCCATCTCTGACCGTATCGCCAGTATGGCACGCCGTGTAGGAATAGAGAAGGAAGTGGCACTTGTAGGCGGAGTGGCTAAGAATATCGGGTTCGTGGAGGCACTGAAAAAGGATTTGGAAGTTGAGTTCCTTATCCCCGACGACCCTTTATTCATAACCGCATACGGAGCCGCTATCAGTGCCATAGATAAAGTTAGCTCTTAATAATAGAGTAGCCAATAGTAATGAGCAATAGATAGAGAGAAAAGGGATGGAAAAGATAAAAGTTGCAGTTTTGGGAGCTACAGGAATTGTAGGTCAGGTGTTTATGTGGATGTTGTCTAATCATAGGCAGTTTGAGATAGCATTTATTACGGCTTCTTCACCAAGAATTGGTAAATCGTACGGCGACGATGCCAGATGGATGCTGCCTTTCGAGATGCCCGATAATATAAAACATATTAAGTTTGAAGAACTCGACTATTCGAAGTTGGAGAAACTGGGTATAAAGGTTGTGTTTAGTGCACTCTTGTCCGAAGTGGCAATGAGAGTAGAACCTGAGTTGAGAGCAAATAATTTCTGGGTGTTTTCAAATGCAAGTGCCTTGAGATATGATGAAAATGTTCCCATATTGATTCCGGAAGTGAATATAGAATCAATGGATTTAATTATGGGGCAGGGGTTTCCGGAAAAAGGGTTTGTTATTACAAATGCGAATTGTTCGGTAACAGGGTTGGCAGTGGCGTTGGCACCTCTCAGAAAATTTGGCATTAAAGAAGTATTTGTCTCAACCTATCAAGCTATATCTGGGGCGGGGTACCCAGGATTGTCAGCTCTTGATATATCAGGGAACTTAATCCCATACATAAAAGAGGAAGAGGAGAAAATAGACATTGAATTGAAGAAAATACTCGGGATTGAAGCTGATGTTTTTCCTTACTGCGTACGCACTCCAAATCTTTTTGGGCATCTGGAAACGGTATGGGTAAAGTTTAGAGAATCGGTGAACGAGGATGCGGTAATTGGGGCTTGGGAAAACTTCAAAATGGAAGAGTTAGATATACCTTCATTACCACAGAAGCCAATCGTGTATGATAAGAGAGTAGATTTTCCTCAGCCAAAGATGAGTTTTTTCGGTAATCCTCCGGGAATGCCAGTATTTACCGGGAGAGTGAGAAAAGAGAAAGACAGAATAGGATTTGTGTTACTTGTTAATAATTTAGTAAAAGGAGCGGCAGGAGGTTCAATTCAAAATGCTGAGGCATTTATCAAAAGATTTGGCGGATAAAATATGAAAAAGATTGCCGTAAAATTTGGTGGCTCAATCTTAAAATCAAAAGAGGATATCTCGAAACTTATCTGGGTTGTCAAAAGCTATGATACTTCCATTGTTATTGTTGTCTCTGCCTTGTATGGGATAACGGATATTTTGGCTAAATCAATTCGAAAGATTAAAGAGGATGAAAGCGAAATAAATTCTCTAATGAAAACTTTAATAGAAGCCCATATTGCCATAATCAGACAATATATAAATGATTCCGATACCAGACAAAAGATTATCAGAAAAATAAGGAAGCGAGGGAGGGAGCTTTGGAAATATTTGTTAGGCATCCATTATATAGGAACAATCCCACATTTTGCTGAGTGTATGGTATTGAGTTATGGAGAAAGATTATCTTCATTGCTTCTGGAATCAATTTTAAGATATATGGATATCAACTGTAAAGAAGCTCTGCCGGAAGAAATAGGTCTGATAACTGATGGCGAATTTAGAAATGCCAGTGTAGATTTTTCTGTATCTGAAGAAAGGGTTAAAAAGAGTCTCTCAGACTCAAAAATTTATATCGTCCCCGGATTTTATGGAATGTCTCCGGATTCTATGGTGACTTTATTTGGAAAAGGTGGAAGCGATTATTCTGTAGCTGCAATTGCTCGATGTATAGATGCCTCCTCCGTAGATATATGGAAAGATGTATCCGGATTTATGAGTGCTGACCCGAAGGTAGTGGATAACCCTATTCCTATACAGAGATTGACATATACCGAGGCAGCAGAGCTCTCATACTTTGGGGCAAGAATTCTTCATCCTCGAACGGTTGAACCGTTGATGGATAAAAAAATACCAATCAGAATATTTAATATAAACGATTTTTCTGGTGAGTTTCATCCTTCAACTATTATTGAAGACAAGGGATTTTTAAAAGAAGATGTAATCAAAAGTGTAACATTCAGTGATGATATAGGGATACTGAGATTAATTGGGCCAGGAGTTGGTATTAAGCCCGGTATTATGGCGAAAGTTACCAACTGTTTGAACGATGTAAGTATTAACATAAAATCTATCATAACTGCGCAAACCTGTATAAATATATTGCTTGCTCGTGAAGACTTAAAACAAAGCTATAACATAGTAAACAAATTTGCTCTTTCATCCATAGATAAAATAGAGTATCAGGATAGAATTTCTTTGATTGCAGTAGTTGGAGAGGGGATACTTGAAAAATATGGGATTGCAGCACGGGTGTTAAGTGCCGTGTCCCAGAGAGGTATCAATGTGCAGCTCATATCTGCGGGTGCGTCAAAGATTGCTGCATATTTTATAGTTGATGCAAAAGATAAGGAAGAGGCAGTTAAGGCAATCCATAAAGAATTTTTTAACTAAATGTAGAACAGGAGTAAAGTTTTAGGGGCAGGGATACTTCCCTGTTCCTAACAAGTGAGGTGAAATATGACGAGAGAATATTGGAGGTGGCCTGAGTCAAGATGGACAGCTCCGAATAAAGAGTGGCAAGGGGCTAAAATTATTACCGCAGGTGTAGATGTGGGGTCAGTGAGTACGCAGTCAGTTATTCTTGTGGACGGCGAGCTATATGCTTATAGCAGTATGCGAACAGGGTCTAATTCGCCAGATTCGGCTCAAAATGCAATGAAATGGGCACTTGAAGGAACAGGACTTACAATGGACAAGATTCAATATACAGTTGGCACAGGGTATGGCAGAGTGAATGTTCCATTTGCTAATAGAGCTATTACTGAGATAGCTTGCCATTCGCGGGGAGCCAACTTTATGTACGGACCAACGGTAAAGACCATTTTGGATATGGGAGGGCAAGATTGTAAAGCCATTCATTGCGATGAGAAGGGTAAGGTGTCTGCCTTCTTGATGAACGATAAATGTGCCGCAGGAACAGGTAGAGGAATGGAAGTATTCGCTGACTTACTCTCGGTGCCGATTGAGGATATAGGAAAACTATCCTTTGAAATAGAAGAGGAGCCATCCCCCGTGTCTAATACCTGTGTCATTTTTGCCAAAACAGAAGCTACCGGGCTTTTGAAACAGGGATGGAGTAAAGAAAAAGTTATCGCCGCTTACTGTTCAGCAATGGCTCATAGGGTAGTAGAACTATTACAGCGTATAGGAATGGAGAAAGAATTTGCTGTTACAGGTGGAATTGCTAAAAATATAGGTGTAGTCAAGAGAATAGAGAAAGAAATAGGAGTAACAGCTCTGATTCCAAAACTGGATACCCAGATTGCAGGTGCCTTAGGAGGCGCACTATTTGCCAAAGCCCTGGTGGAGAAAGAGCAAAGAGGATAGATGAAAGAGGAAAGATGAAAGAAGAAAGAGAAGAGATGAAAGAAGAGAGAGAAGAGATGAAAGAAGCAAAGGACCCTCTAATGAAATATCCTGCATATGTGAAAGCATTGGAGTTCTACGAGTATATAGTAGAAGATATAAAAACACTAATGAAGGATGTTAGAGGATGTGAGATTGCACGACAGTTGATTAAGGCGGGTGGTTCTATATCTGCAAATTTTGAGGAGGGCTATGGAAGGGGGACAACGCAAGAGTTTATTCATCGTCTTCGAATTTCAACAGGAGAGGCGAGAGAATGTAGGGGATGGTATATCAGGGCTAAGGGGCTTTTGTCTGAAAAATTTGATTTCACAGAGAATAAGCAAGGGTGACGAGGTGATAGCATTGCTTGCATCAACAATAAAAGGATTGCTAAAATCTAATACGGCGTAGAAATACTTTCATCTCTCATCTTTTATCTCTTATCTCTTATCTCTTATCTTTTTATTATGATAGCTAATTATGGATATAAAGATGGGTCAGGTGAGTGGTTTATATCAATAGATACCGATAAATGCAATGGCTGTGGCGAATGCGTTAAAGTATGTCCACAAACGGTGTTTGAGGTAACCCAAGACCCTAATGACCCATTTAGAGAAGAGCCTGTAGCGGTGGTAAGTGATGGACATCGCAAGAAAATAAAATATACCTGTAATACCTGCAAGCCAGTTACTAATCGTCCCCCATTACCTTGTATTGTTACCTGCAAATCCAAAGCCATCACCCACTCCTGGTAATCACAGCATAAGTAAGATTTTTCTTATTTTTCCTCTTGACAAGATAAGTTTGGTAATTTATATTGGAGGTAAGATGGAGGAGAAGGGGGTTTGTGTTTATGGCAGAAAGTTTTACGGGTCAGTTACGGTTTCGGAAAAGGGGCAAATAGCTTTACCAAAGGAAGCAAGAGAGATATTGGATATAAAGCAAGGTGATAAGTTGCTTGTTATTGTGCGAGGGGATAAAAAAGGGCTTCTACTTATTAAGGCAGAGATTATGGATGAGTTTTTTGCAAATATCAGTGAAGGCAGTTGAAAGGAGGTGATACAATATGGGGAAAATGATTGGGGTTTGCGGAATAGTTTGTACTGAATGCCCTGCATTTTTGGCAACCCAAAAGGATGACAACGATGAGAGAAAGAAAATTGCTGAGATGTGGTCTAATCAGTACAATACGAACCTTCTACCAGAGCATATTAACTGTGATGGGTGTTTATCAGAGAGTAAAAGACTCCTTTGCCACTGCAAAGTCTGTGAAGTAAGAAAGTGCGGACAAGAAAAGGGGCTTAAAAATTGTGCCTATTGTAATGAATATGCTTGCGAGAAACTAAACAAATTCTTTGGGATGGCACCTGAGGCAAAGGCTGCCCTTGAAAAAATTAGGGAAAGTCTTTAATTTAGTGAATGACAAGATTTTGCCTAAAAGGAGGTGCATACTTGCAAAGAGTGCAAATTCTATAAGCCGATTGATGAAGCGAAAGGAGATTGTTTTGGTCATGAAGTGCCTGCGAATTTAGATGTCGATAAATGCCCGGCAAAAGCATTCCAGCCAAAAGAAGAGCAAGGAAAAAGCCCTTGCTGCGGTGGAAGATAAAATAAGGCAGAGGTTAGCTTATTAGGATGGGAATAATTCCCCGTTATAGAAGGGGGGCAGATACTTCCCTCTTGTAGAGGGGAGCCCCGAGAGGTTTAACCTCAATCGGGACGGGGTGTTTTCTGGCGAGGTAGTTAAGTTTGGGATTTTTGAGGAGGGGGTGAAAATGTTAAAGATAATTGTATCAGTGGGGATAGCTCTATTTATTAGTGGTTGTGGCTCTCGGTTTAAGGAATATGACTACTTAAAAGAGCCAAAGATTAATACAATCCCTACGCAAAAGATGATGGTTGTTGAGGTAAAGGGTGACCCAAAAGTGACAGGTGGAAAAGCAATTAAAACAATGTATAATGCTTTCTTCCAGCTAAAGAGAAGCATAAAGGGACTAAAGATGTTTGCATTACGGGCAAGGTGGCCAAAACCTTTGGATACACCTAAAGATGAATGGATAGGTATATATGGGATACCTATTCCTGAGGAAGTGAACTCTTTGCCAAAATCTTCTGAATCCCAAATTAAAATTGAGTATTGGGAATATGGCACAGTGGCAGAAATTTTGCATACCGGTCCTTATAGCCAGGAAACTCCTACAATAGAAAGACTGCACCAGTTCATTAAAGATAATGGGTATAAGATAGTAGGTTCCCACGAGGAAGAGTATTTGAAAGGGCCCGGTATGTTCAGTATGTTTAATAATCCTGCCAAATATAAAACAATAATCAGATACAGCGTTGAAAAAGTAGAATAGTATGGCAGAAAAAATTAAAATAGAAGAGTTTAGTGGATTTGGGGGTCTGCATTGCGAGACAAGTGCACTAAAAAAGGTTTTAGATTATCATCAGCTTCACTTATCTGAGGAATTGCTTTTGGGAATAGGTGGTGGGGTTGGGTTTGTTTATTGGTATATGAAGCAAATGCCCGCCCCATTTATAGGTACAAGATATGGTAAGAAATCTAACTTTTTAGCCACTATTTGTAATCGGCTGGGCATAGGAGTAGAAGTTTATGAAACAAGCAGTTCTAAGAAGGGGTATGAGGAATTAAAGAAGCTATTGCGGTTAAATGAGCCGGTTATTTGTTATGGAGACATAGTTTATCTGCCTTACTTTGCTGTCCCTGAAGCTGCACATTTTGGAGGCCATGCATTCGTTGTCTTTGGATTAGAAGAAGAAAAAGTGTATATTTCTGACCGCTGCAATACGCCGGTGACTATAAGTGTCTTGGATTTAGAACGGGCGAGGAATTCTTGTTTCCCACCTTTTGCTCCTAAAAACAGGTTGCTTAAACTTAAATATCCTTCTAAAATAGATAACTTAGAGACAGGTATTCGGGCAGGGATTCGGGATTGTTGTGATAATATGCTCCATCCTCCCATAAAAAATATAGGTTTGGCAGGAATGCAAAAATGGGCTACTCTTATTCTGAAATGGGATAAGCAATTTAAGGGGTTAGAGTTATTCGGATGTTTGTTAAATGCATTCATATATATTGAAACAGGCGGTACAGGCGGGAGTGGATTTCGTAAAATGTATGCCCAATTCCTTAGAGAATCAATTCCTATAATAAATAAGCCCGAGTTGCGCGAAGTAGCGGAAATGGTGGACGAATCGGCTAATATTTGGAGTAAGATAGCGAAAGGAGTTTTGCCTGATACTTACCCTATATTAAAAGAAGTAAGAGAATTAATACTTGAAAAGAATAGATATTTTGAATCCGGCGGTACAGATGCGTTAGATAAAATGCAAAAGCTTAACGAAGCTGAAAATAAGCTGATGAATAAAGCGGTGGAGAATTTAAGTCCGCCACTTACCTTTTTGGCTGATGTAAGGAACGATATTTTGAAATGTTATGAAATAGAGAAGAAAGTATTTGAAAGATTAAATAAAATTATTTGACTACTTTTTAAAATGTAGGGACAGATTATAATCTGTCCCTACAAAAACTCTCCCTCTTAATCCTGACTGCTTAGTACCGCATAATTAATTATCGCATTGCTATAAGATAGATTAGGACAAATCTCTAATTTTGCATTTTGGATTTGGGAGTTGGGATTTGTTCGCTCTTCTACCCCCGCAGTCGAATACTTGATCGTCAAATAGTCAGAACCACGATTAGTGGTGCCGCTATCCCCATCCCAACTTATTCCTGTCACATAAACATATTCACCATCCACTGCTATTGCTCGTGCTTCATCCCATTGATTACCCAGTGGTCCATTATATCTTGCAGCCCATAGACTATCACCTGCTGCATTATACTTAATAGTCGCATAGTCCCATGAAGTGCCTGACCCCATACTCTTTCCTGTCACATAGACATTGCCACTCAAATCCACCGCTATTGCAAATGCCTCATCCTGGTCATTTCCCGGTCCATTATATCTTCTAATCCATAGTGTATCACCATCTGAATTATACTTAATTGTCGCATAATCAGAAGCAGTGCCTGACCCACAACTCTTTCCTGTCACATAAACATTGCCACTCAAATCTACTGCTATAGCATATCCCCAATCGTAGGTATTACCAATTCCACTGCCAGGTCCATCATATCTTCTAACCCATACAGTATCACCAGCTGAGTTATACTTAATCGTCGCATAATCAGAAGGGTCATTAGAGGCCATCCCATCACTATATCCAGTCACATAAACATTTCCACTACCATCTACTGCTATTGCCTGTGCTGCATCATTACCGTCGGGGTCCGGTCCATTATATCTTCTAATCCATAGTGTATCACCATCTGAATTATACTTAATTGTCGCATAGTCAGAATAAGTGCCAGCCCCCACGCTCCATCCAGTTACATAAACATTCCCACTAAAATCTACTACTATTTTCCGTGCTTTATCCTCATCATTTCCCGGTCCATTATATCTTCTGACCCACATTGTATCACCCGCTGAATTATACTTAATCGTCGCATAGTCCCAACCAGTCCCCTGACTCTGTCCTGTCACATAGACATTGCCACTCAAATCCACAGCTATTGCATATGCATTATCATAATTGCTGACCGCCCCAATACCATATATTGCAGCCCATAGACTATCACCATCTGAATTATATTTAATGGTTACATAGTCATTCATACCCCTCTCTCCTGTCACATAGACATTGCCACTCAAATCCACAGCTATTGCATTTCCCACATCACTTTGATTTGCCTCTCCATTATATCTTCTAATCCACATTGTATCGCCATTTGAATTATACTTAATGGTCCCACAGTTCGGAGAAGAGCCAGTTTCCTTAATCTGTCCTGTTACATAGACATTGCCACTCAAATCCACTGCCATTGATGTTGCCGCATCATCTTGATTGGAACTTCCATTATATCTTGCTACCCATCCTTGTGCCTGTGCGGATGATGTCACCGAGTAGCACATTACTATGGCTATTAGCCATTTCCCCAAATCCTTCTTCATCTTTCATCCTCCTTTTTCCCGTTGATAGCGGGATATGTTAAATTGTTAAATAAATGAATAGTTAAGAAGTTAAAAACCTTGAACAAATAAGACTTATGCTTTGGGTAAAAACTCTTATCTAATAGTGGGTAGAAGTCTGCGAGTGCTGCTTTGCGCAGAGAGAGAGAGAGCGAGAGAGAGAACCAATACCTACTCTTTTCATCGTATTCTTAACATAATAACATTTAGTCTTTTGTCAAGTAAAAAGTTTTAAAGTTTGCCGAAAACCCCTTTTATATCACCTCCGAACCAAGAGATGCTGAACCAATCCTGCCCTGAGCGAGATTCTTCGGCTTTGCCTCAGAATGACAAGAGAAGGGACCAGCATGACAATATGTCACCCCCGATATCCCGATAAATCGGGAATCGGAGTCCTTCGGACCTAAACTCGCATTATGTCACCCTGAACTCGTTTCAGGGTCTCATTTACATACTGAAACAAGAGATGCTGATCCATTGAATTATAGGTTAGCATTTTAACGAGAAAAGTATTAAAATGAGGGATTTCCAGGTCAAAAGAATATTTAGAAAATTACAACAAGCAAGCAAAACCATTTAGATGGATTTACACCAGGACCCTATTATCCGGTAATCCGATACTACTTAATGTGAATTAACTTGTGAGTTAATGTGCCATCTACTTTTAGGTAACAAAAATATGAGCCACTACTTATAGGCTGACCATTATCATCTTTACTATCCCAATAAACTGTATGTGGACCGGGCTTTTGTGGCTCATCCACAAGCACTTTTATCAGCCGACCACTGGCATCATATATTTTCAAACTTATTGGAGTGGCAGGATTATAATTCCAACCCGGTAACTGATATTCAATCCTTACCCTATCCTTAAATAGACTGGGCTTTGGCGTATGTAAATATAACGAATACTGGATTGCTTTTAAGGTTACTTCAATAGGACCGTGCCAAGTAGTACCGCAACACCTACTAACATCGCCTAACTTGTAATAATAGGTGTTGTTGGGTACTACGGCCGAATCAATGTATTGATAATTTGACAAAGAACCTTTGGCTGGCAGTTCTGCTATTTGCGTATACTCACCATCTTTTTGCTCCGACCGCATAATTAGCCATTTGGAATTATCTATCTCTGTTTCAGTCTGCCACAAAAGCTCATTATACCCATCCCCACCAATGACTGAAAAGTCAGCCATCTCAACCGCAAGCGGTGGTGTACCCTCGACACGAAAATCATCTATATTCCAGCCAGTACCGACACCGGAAGCAGCACTACTAGTTTTACCGATACCAAATCTTACCTGAAAATTAGACCCTGCATATGCATCAGGTATAGTGTAATTTTCTTCTGCCATATACATTCCATCTGAATTAGCGGTTAACGGATATGGTGCTACATTCTCCCATCCCTTTGTTGCGTCATTCACTTGTAGCCACGCAGTGTCGCCGACACCAACATTAAGCCACCTCCTGAAGTATATTTTTAATGGCAACCCGGTTGTACAGGGAATTACCGGTGAAGTTACCCAATAACGGTTTATCATCTCGTCATAATAGTTTCTTTTAGGATCTGACGCGCCGCTGGCTGAATCTCCAATGAAAGTAGCCATAGCACAACTACCACTTGTACCCCCCTCAACCCCAGGCCTACCAATTGCCCATCCCGTTGTTGCATATGGGGCATCAAGTGTCCAAGTACCTCTGCTATTTTCACCAAGCACCTCAAAATCATCTATATTCCAGCCATCACCGTTAGTAGAGGTAATAGTTGTACCAATTCCAATCCTTACCTTAAAATTAGCATTACCTGCTGCATATTGTGATACATCCAGTATAAAGGTGCGCCACGCTCCATCGGCTGAGTTAATCACCCTATTTGTCCATACCTCAGTCCAGGTTGCTCCGTCAGGCGATACCTGTATATACACATTGTCAGAAGCACCTATTTGAAGCCATCTTTGAAATCTTAGATATACTCGTGTATAGCCCACACAATTTATTGCCGGTGAAGTCGCCCAGTAAGTAGTTGACATATTATCTAAATAGTTCTCCGGGTCATTTAAAAAGGTAGCCAACGCACAAGTCCCGCTTGTTGGCGACTCAAAAGGTATGCCAATACCCCATCCCGTTGTCGAGTATGGAGCATCAAGGGCCCATGCACCTCTACCATTTTCGCCAAGTACCTCAAAGTCATCTATGTTCCAACCAGTATAGGTAGTGCTAGCGCTAGTTTTCCCCATCCCAAACCTCATCTGAAAATTAGCATTCCCTGCTGCATACTGGGAAACATCAAGCGTAAAGGTAACATATACTGATGCATCAGACACCGAAACCGCTATATTTGACCATACTCTACTCCAGATTGTTCCGTCAAATACCTCTATATGCACACTGTCAGAACTACTAATCTGGAGCAACCTTTTAAATCTTAGATATACTCGTGTATAGCCCACGCAATTTATTGCTGGTGAAGTGGCATAGTAAGTAGTTGTCATAGCAGGGTAGTAAGTACCGTCCAAAACAGTAGCCAATGCACAAGTACCGGTTGATGCATCCCCTTGCGTAGATATACCTATTGCCCAGCCACTGTTAGTGTAGTTTTCAGAAAATGTCCATGCTCTCCTACTATTACTAGTTTCAAGTTCACCAAGTACCTCAAAGTCATCTATATTCCAACCATCATAGTTATTGCTAACATTAGTTGCCCCCATCCCAAACCGTACCTTAAAATTAGCATTTCCTGCTGCTTGCTTGGAGACATCAAGTGTAAAGGTAATGTATCCTGCATCATTTGAAGTACTCAGCTTTAGGTGGTCCCAGACTTTAGTCCAAACTACCCCATCAGGAGATGCTTCTATACATACATGGTCATTTGTTGAGTTCTCCACATAAAGTCGCCTCTTAAATTTTATATATACTCGTGTATAGCCCACACAACTTATTGCCGGTGAAGTCGCCCAGCAGGTTGACATACTATTTAGATAGTTCTCTGGCGTCTTTAAAAAGGTGGCCAGCGCACAAGTACCACTTGTTGGCGACTCGAGAGGGATACCAATTGCCCATCCCGTTGTTGAGTATGGAGCATCAAGGACCCATGCTCCTCTGCCATTTTCACCAAGTACCTCAAAATCATCTATATTCCAACCATCATTGGTAGTGCTACTATTCGTCCAAATACCAAATCTCACCTTAAAATTTGCATTCCCTGCGGCTTGCTGGGAAACATCAAGCGTGAAGGTAACATATCCTGATGCATCAGACACCGAAATCGCTATATTTGACCATACTCTAATCCAGCTTGTCCCGTCATACGCTTCTATATGCACACTGTCAGAAGTAGAAACCTTAAGCAATCTTTGAAATATTAGATATACTCGTGTATAGCCCACACAACTTATTGCCGGTGAGGTTGCCCACGAGATAGGGGACACATTATTATTGTAAGTATTGTCCAAATCTGTCGCCAATACATTAGTGGTATTTGTACCATCAGTAGTGGAATTACCTCGTTCCCATTCTCCCGATCCTTCTAATGTCCAACCTTTGTCAGTTTCAAAGTTATCTGACCAAATAACAGTGCTTGGCGACTCAAAATTATCTGAAAAAATAGTGGTAGCAGGGGATTCAAAGTTATCTGACCAAATAACAGTGCTTGGCGACTCAAAATTATCTGAAAAAATAGTGGTAGAGGTAGGGGCCTCAAAGTTATCAGAGAACAGCGTAGCGCTTCTTGCTGAGCCCCACAGACTAAAGATACAAACTAAAATAGATATAGTTTTAATTGCCTTCATCTTATCTCCCCCCTTATTATTTAATACTCTCTAATTATACAAATAGTATCTTTTATCTTATTTGTCAAGTAAAATATCTTTTTTGTATGGCTGATGGCCCCACATGGTATGCAACACCTTTTAGAAACTCGTCAATAAAATTATCTAAAATCACAGGAGGTAAAATAGATGAAAATGATATTAAAGAAGCGTTAGAACTAAAAGGCAAAAAACCTTGTCTTTGTGCTGTTTCCTATGGTCTATATCTAAAAAAGGTGAAATACAAATAATAGCTATCTCATCCAGTATTTGCGGTCTAATGTGCGATATTGGATGGCTTCGGATATATGTTCAGGTCTTATATCTTTAAGCCCATCAACATCTGCAATAGTACGAGCTACCTTTAGTATGCGGCTATAAGCTCTTGCGGATAAGCCAAACTTTTCCATCGCCATTCTCAATAACTCATTAGAGGAGCTATCAATTTCGCAATATTTTCTTAAATCTTTTTGAGCCAGCTGGGCATTGGAATAAATCTTCTTCTCCTTATATCTTTCTAATTGAGTAATCCTTGCCCGATTTACTCTTTCCCTAATTTTATCTGACTGCTCGCCACTATTTTTACTTGATAGTTCTTGGTACGGAATACTTGGCACTTCTATATGGATATCTATCCTGTCAAGCAAAGGACCTGATATTCGGGTCACATATTTTTGTATCATATTAGGCGTACAGGTGCAATTGTGATACGCATCCCCAAAATAGCCGCAAGGACACGGATTCATAGCCGCAACTAACATAAAGCGGGATGGAAAGGTAAGCGTTGTAATTACTCGGGCTATAGTAACGCTTCCATCTTCCATCGGCTGTCTCATTACTTCTAATGCTTTTTTGTTGAATTCAGGTAATTCATCAAGAAATAATACTCCATTATGAGCGAGTGATATTTCACCGGGTTTGGGGTATGAGCCGCCGCCAATAAGCCCGGCATCTGAAACTGTATGATGTGGGCATCTGACGGGTCGTGTTGCCACTATTCCTTTATCTTGTGGTATAAGACCAGCGACGGAGTGGATTTTTGTAGTTTCCAATGCCTCGTCAAGCGAAAGTTCGGGCAAAATAGTAGGGATACGCCGGGCAAGCATTGTTTTGCCCGCCCCGGGAGGCCCTATCATTAATACATTATGTCCACCAGCAGCAGCTATTTCCAGAGCTCGTTTCGCTCCCTCTTGTCCCCTAACATCTGCAAAATCCACATCGTATTGGGATTCGGTTTGGAATAATTGGCTGACATCTACTTTATATGGCTCTATATCAAGATCAGAGGTTAAGAAAGTTACCGCCTCTTCTAAACTTTCCATAGGATATACTTTTAGGTCATTAACAATGGCGGCTTCTTTTTTATTGGCAGATGGAATAATTATCTTATTGAATCCAAGCGTAGATGCCGCAATAGCTATAGGTAGTATGCCTCTAATCTCGTGTATATCACCATTTAAGGATAATTCACCAAGGATAAGGAACTCGCTAATCCTTTTCTTTGGCACAACTCCTAATGCAGTTAGAATTCCAAGTGCTATGGGCAGGTCAAAATTAGAGCCCTCCTTTTTTATATCAGCGGGTGCAAGATTAACTATAATACGGCGAGATGGGAATTCAAAACCCGAATTCTTTATAGCCGCTTCTACGCGTTCTTTTGACTCTTTAACCGCAGAATCAGGCAACCCAACAGTTGCGGAACGAGTGGGCAGACCATAAGATATATTTACTTCTACATCCATCTTGTAAGCATTAACTCCAAGTACAGCGGCTGAATTTACCTTAGCTATCATTTAGTTTAATTTACACACAAAATATATCCTGTCAACAAGATTTTACGATTTTTACTTGCAAAATGGTGAAGTTGGAGTATTGTTTTCACAAGGGTAGGGTAAAGTAGATAATCCATTTTAATTAAAGGAAATGCAATGGGAAAGGTTTGGGCAAAATAGATTTGTTAGCGAGAAGTCTTTTCCTGTGAGAAGTTGGCGGATTCTTGACGAAACGGGTAATTGGCATCGCTACCGTATCTGCACGGTCTGGGACTTTAGCACTGTAAAATTTAGTTCTACACCTGCGGTAGCCAGATTAGTTAAAGATGAACACAAGAGAATTGGAATTTTAATCACAGGAAAGCACTCGGGATTGATTAAAGTAGGAAAGAGGATGGGAGTTTTTCAATGTATCTTTACTTCTTTTAATACAATAAATAAGAAAGTCCGGCAGTCCCTTCTTTCTCAAGTTAATTGTGAGTTTTTTGAAGAAGGTGATTTAATCTTAGGAAGAGAAATAAATGATTCAGATGAAAGCGAATGAACTGATGTGTGATATAGTGTCTAAATAACTACGGGAAATTAATGCGATATTTCGGTAATGTGATAAGGCCACCAAGTGAAGCGGAAAGTTATATACTTCAGGTTACATTTGGCTGTTCCCACAATAAATGCACTTTCTGTCCTACCTATCTTGACAAGTCATTCAGAATTCGCCCTGTAAATGAAATAATGGAAGATATAGAGACGGCACATAATCATATATCTCAGACACGGCGAATCTTCCTTGCTGATGGAAACGCTCTTGTGTTAAGTAATCAAAAACTTATGCCCATTTTGGATGCTTTGAATTCAGCATTCCCTGAACTCCAAAGAATAGGTATCTATGCCAATACCAGTGATATACTTCGCAAAACTGACCAAGAGCTAAAAGAATTGCGTGCAAAAAAACTCTCTATAATCTATATTGGGCTTGAAAGTGGAAGTAATAAAGTGCTTAAAAGAGTAAATAAAGGAGTAACCGCAGAAGAAACGATTAATGCGGTAGGGAAAGCACAAAACGCAGGATTTAAGGTTTCTGTTATAGGGATTTTGGGATTAGGAGGGGCTGACCTTTTGGAAGAACACGCAGTAGCCACTGGCAGAGCTATAAGTGCTATGAGTCCTCTGTATTTTTCATTGTTGACATTGATGATAGTACCCGGGACAGCACTTCATACTCAATGGACGGAGGGAAAGTTTATTTTGCCTAATCCGTTAGATATGTTACAAGAAATGAGAGTTGTTATAGAAAATATAAAAGTTTCTTCGGGTTGTATCTTTCGCACTAACCATGCATCTAACTATCTACCATTAGCAGGTAGATTACCTAATGATAAAGAAAGACTTCTAATAACTATTGACCATGCTCTTGCCAAAGGAGAACCTTCCCTTAGACCAGAGTTTTTGAGAGGATTATAACCTTTATGGCAAAACAACTATACTCTTTACTAATATTTTCTGCCTATTAAGTTTTTTATTCCCTGGCATAAATTAGTAAAATACTCTATTGCTTCCGGGTCTTTTATCTTTGTGGACCAAATATATTTCCCATACCCGAGTTGTGCCAGAACATATTTCCCAATCGCTAATTGTCCAATAGCTATACTTCCTGTTGCGAACTGGCCAAGTCCAAAGTAGATACCTATCGCAAATTGGGCAATGGCAACCGTTCCACCTATAAATTGACCGAACCCAAATAATACCCCTATCCCGAACTGTGCGATAGTAATAAGTCCTATTCCGAATTGTCCAATAGCTATTATACCTTTGGCTACCAATAGTTTCCCTGTCTCTTTATCTCGTCCAGCCGCAATATGGATTAAGGGTAACCCAAATATCTCTATCTTGCTCTTCCACTCAAATCCACGCCATGTCGTACGACTGCGGCGTATCATTTCGTCCATTGGCTTCATCGGTGCACCACATTTAGGGCAAATTACAGCCCTCTCACTTATACTGGCACCACATTCTTTACATTTAATTAGTGTCATATTTTTACCTTCTTTACAAAGTCTTTTTTATCTTCTTTATCACTCGTATATTTTCAATTCTCGTAGTCGGGTATTGACCATTGACATCTTTTTCTAAATACTTCACCATATCCCATATTGTGTTTAATGCCATACTTACTCCTACAATGCTTTCCATTTCCACTCCTGTTTTAGCTATTGCTTTCACAGTAACAGTCGCTTCTATGAATTCGGTTTGGATATTAAAGATAGTCTTTACCGAACTAATTGGTATTTGGTGGCACAATGGAATTAGTAGTTGAGTTTGTTTGACTGCATTGACTGCTGCTATTTCTGCTACTATTAGTGGGTTACCTTTCTTTATCTTTCCGTTCGACCGCTATCAGGCAAGTTTTGAGCTTTGAGTTTTGACATTTGAGTTTTATTTATACATATTTCTCATTTTTATTGCCTCAATAAACGAAGTCTCATCTTTGAATTCTACAAGATTGTCATTTCGCATCAGACAGGGCTTTATTAGTCCATCCGAAGTGACTCTTATTTTATTACAGTTCATACAAAATAGTCTATGCGCTGGTCTGACAAGCTCAACTATTGTCTTCGCAAGATAATACTGTTTTCTGCCCTGCATTTTCCTAATCTCTACTTTAATTGCCTGTTCCTCCAACTCTTGCTCAATTTTTTCCAAGCTGAAATAATAATCCTGATAATATTTGTTCTCATTTTGTAGCAGAGCGGAAATCCCGTTTTGGCGGGAAGGGATTAATTCAATCAATTGTAGCATAACTCCATAATTACCTGCAAATTCTATCATCTGCTTTATTTCAAGATGATTTATACCTTTGAGCACGACCATATTCAGCTTTATAGGTGAAAGTCCTGCCTCTTTTGCAGCTAATAGACCTGGTAAAATGTTTTCTGCTCGCTTTGAAATAATATTTGATGAAAAAGAATCACAGCCAATATTTATTCTTGTAAGCCCTGCCTCTTTCATTGCCTTAGCATAGCGTTCTAATAGAGTACCGTTTGTAACAAGACTAATATCTTTTATGCCAGAGACATATCCGTCTCCGGCGGAGACTTCCTTTATTTTAGCAATACTTCCTATAATATCGCATATATCAGGTCGTAAAAGTGGTTCACCACCTGTAAGTTTGACACTTTTAATTCCTATTTTTACTGCGGCAGCCACTATTTTTTGAATCCGCTCTAATGACATCTCTTCCGACTTCTGTATTCTGTCTTCCGTCTTCTCTCCTTCCCTGTGACAGTATGGGCAGTTCAAATTACAACGCTGAGTGATTGAAAACCTCAAACTCGTTATTTCTCTACCATATAAATCTATCATTTATCCACCTTATTTTCCAATTTGTCCCGTCGTATCGGGATCCCGAAAAAAGCGGGACATTTTACAATTTCCAATTTACAATTCAATACTTCGGATGTCAACATTTTAGATTTTATCATACTCATCCTCTATTTCGCCAAACAGCTCTTCAAGTATATCTTCCATTGTGATTAAGCCACAAGTCTTATTGTGCTTATCTTTGACTATGGCAAAAAAACTATGGCTTTCATCAAAAAAACCTTCTAATAGTCCATCTACCTGTGCATTTTCATCAATAAATCTGCATTGCTTTAAGGGCAGTGGGGATACTGCTGTTTCTGACATCAGGGGCAATAAACTTTTGACCTCTACTACGCCGATTATTTCGTTTATATTGTCCTTGTATATTGGGATTTTTGAGTACCCGCTTGATGCTGCTAATTGTTGTAGCTTACTAATAGATATATCTGATGGTGCGGCAACCATTTTATGCTTCGGTACCATTATTTCCTTTGCCTGGTGCTCACGGAATTCAAGTAGTCGTGAAAGTATATTATATTCCCTTAAAGGAAGCGTCCTGCCTGAGGCAATAAGTAAATCTTCTCTCGTAAATCTGTGAAATGTAGAGGGAATAGGAGACTTAAATAATCTTAATACCATTGTAGAACTCTTATACACTACAAATATCAACTGATAGAAGGTCCAATAAATTATTCTATATGGAAGGATAAGAATAAGTGTAATTACTTCCTTCCCTCTCAATGCCAAGTACTTCGGTAGTAGTTCACCTACTATGAATATGAGCAATCCGGTGAGTAAAATAATAAGCAAATCAGGTAATCTCCCTTCAAATACTCTTTTAGCTACAATGCTTATGCCTACTACTGTTAGAGTGTTTCCTATTAATATAATAGTCAGCAATTTATCCAACTTCCGCAGTGATTCCAGTGCCATTTTTGCCCCAGGGATGCTTCTTCTTACCCATCTTCTCAAAATAATCCAATCACAAGATATAAAAGCCATCTCTGATAAGCTAAAGAAGGCAGACAATATTAAAAGTATTATTATGGTTATCATTTTGAGGTCGCACCTCTTTTGCATAAGATACTGTTCAAAATATCATCCAAAGTAACTATTCCCCGGGCGACTGTTTTTCGTTTATCTATCACCACTGCTATATGGACTTTATTTTTTTGAAAATAGGCAAATAATTCAGATACACTCATTGATTGTGGCACAAAATACGGCTTACGAACTATATCTTTAATCCCGCACATAAACTTATGTGCGGGACACTCCTCCGGTCGAATAAGCAAGTCTTTTAGATAAAGTATCCCGACAATATTTTGGGCTTCCACTTTATATACAGGAATACGAGAGTAAGTGAGCTTTTTTGCCCTCACTTCACTTAAAAGAGTTGAAATTGGTAATGCTTCTATTTGCTTTATAGGGGTCATTATCTGCTCTACTTTTTTATCCTTACTTTCCAATAGTCGCAAGATAAATTCTTTTTCCTGCTCACTGATTGTATTTTCTTCTGCGGCACACTCGGCAAGAACTTTAAGTTCTTCGCGTGTTATTAAGAGATGTAATAGTGGAGCAGGTGCTATAAGACGCATTAAGCCATTTAGCGGCGTAGTAATTGGTGAAAACAAATAGTGAATTAACCTAATTATAGGGAGACACTTAACGGCAACCTTTTCCGCATTCCCTATAGAGTAGAATTTGGGCGTAAATTCACAGCACACAAGTAAAATGTAAGTCATAATACCTGTGATTATGGCTTCATTAGTAGAATTAGATATTCGGTAAAAAAGTTTCGCCGCTATTATAGAGGCAGATGTATTCACGAGCGTATTGCCCAAAAGTATAGTGCTGAGCAAACGGTCTTTATTCTTGATGATAGGGAACTTTATAGCCAGCTTCCCGGCTGTTATACGCGGTAAATGGAATATAGCTGCCTCAGAACCCGAAAAAAAGGCAGAAAATAGAAGTAAAACTATAAGTAATAACCAATCCATAAATAAAATCCCAATTCCCAAATCCCAAAATCCCAAAAATAAGGGTAAAGTATCAAGTTATCCATCCATACAAACCTTTCCCCGACCGGGATAAACCTTTCTCCGACCAGGATAAAGCTTTCATACGCGTGCACGAACCCTTCATACGGTCAAACGAACCCTTCGTACGGTCAAACGAACCCTTCACTTGTTCGGGTGAACCTTTCGTTCGTTTGGCCAAACCTTTCATCTGTTCGGAATTACATTATATTTAAGTAATTTTCTTGCTTGTTTGTCATTTCTTTTGAGTGGTCATACCCCAATAAATGCAGCAGCCCGTGTATTAATAAGCGTTGTACCTCTTTTTCCAAATTCTCGTCGGGAACTATTTGTTGGGAAGCCCTTTCTAATGAGATGTATATATCACCTAATGTTTTTGGATTTGGGATTTTGGATTTGGGATTTTGGATTTGTCCCGCTTTTTTCGGGATCCCGCATTTGCGGGAGAATTTGGGATTCTCTTCCCCGCCAGAGCGGGATTTCCGCCCCGCCAAGTCGGGATTTCCGCTTTGCTTCAACTTCGCTTCAACTATTGGAATAGTAAATGAAATTACATCAGTAGGGGCATCTACGGCTCTATATTTTTTATTTAACTCCTGTATCTGCTTATCATCAATGAGCGTAATGCTAACTTCGTAGTCTTTTTTAGGAGATACATTTTCAAGCTCAAATACTTTTATAGCAATTGATTTAAGCTTTTTCTCGTTTATTGTTGGTTTCTTTTGAGCCTGAGGCTCATCAGCCTCTGGCTGATTTTTGCTCTTTATGTATATCTTTAACATACGGGATACGCTGATGGAACATAGCAATTAATATCGGTATAAAGCTATCCTTTATTTTCCCCAGTTCCGCTATACTTAAATTAACTTTGGCAAACTGGCCATCGTCCATCTTTTTTTCAATCGCTCCTTCTACGACTCCTTTTATCTTAACAGGGATTGGATTAGATAGACTTCTTGTAGCCGCTTCAACTGTATCTGCCAACATTATAATAGCAGATTCTTTTGTATGTGGCAGAGGACCTGTGTATCTGAAGTCCAGTTCATTTGTCTCGGTGTCCTTCTCTTTTGCTTGGGTATAAAAGGATTCTACTAAAGTAGTGCCGTGATGCTCTTTTATGATATTTACGATTTCACGCGGCAAATTCTCTTCCATAGCAATCTCCTCGCCTTCCCTGATATGTGAAATAATAACCCTTGCCTTTAATTCGGGCGATACATTAGGATGAGGATTACCGTTAGACTGGTTCTCAATAAAGTAATCAGGCATCTTCAATTTGCCAATATCATGGTAATATGCACCTACCCTTGACAATAATGAATTCGCTCCTACATCTCTTGCCGCACCTTCTGCCAAGGTAGCTACTGCCATAGAATGGTGATATGTGCCGGGTGCATATGTGAATAAGTTGCGTAAAATAGGACTGTCAGGATTGGCATATTCAAGTAAGGTAATAGGGGTAGTAATTTTGAACATCTTCTCAAAAATAGGCAACAATCCAAACGCTACAATTGATGAACCTGCCCCTCCTATCACGGCATATATCAAAGATTTAAGTAAAGAAGCCGTGGGACTAAACTTTATAAGTTCCATTCCTACCGCTGTACAAATATAGGCGGCTGAAATATAAATAACAGGCAGATACACATCTGATGGCTTCTTTATATTGGCACTCATAAAGACAGAGATAACACCGGAGAATAAAAATAAAACTAATGGCTCAAACTCACCACCTGAATAGGCAGAGATGAGAATAGTCAAAACTATAACCCCAGATAACGATACAGAAGTACCCAATAATAATGCCGCCAATATGCCAAATAAAGCAATAGGAATAAGATACCAAGAGAATTGAGCTAAAATTATCATAGACGATACGCCTATAACTATAGTCATAAGTAATATCAGAAGTAGGAGCTTGCGAAAATCATCAAGTATTGAGGTGCTTAAAAAAGATAAACAGACGAATAGAATAATTATAGCAATAAGATAAATAATATTTCTGCCAATAAATGTAGGAGTTTGACTAACTCCCACACCTTTTGAGAGGGAGCTTATTTTTTCAACTACTTCTTGTGTTACTATATCATATGCACGCACTATCATTTCACCTTTTAGCACTATTCCTTTGGTGGAACCAACCTTGGCTATTACCTCTTCCCTTCTTTTTAGTGTTTCAGTTATATCTACTATCAAGTTGGGCTTCATAAAAATAGTAGCCAGAGAGATGAAAAGCCCACCTACTACTTGATTATCTAAAACCATTTGTGCGGCACGCTCCTTCAATAAGAGAGGTACACTATTCAAATCTAAAAACTCGCGTACACTTTTGGGCTTCTCTTCACCTAAAATCACTACTACCGGCGACCCTATTTTACTCACAGAATCAATTATCCCCTGTTGTAGCACTTCATTTAATACTACAAGCAGACTATCTTTTACTAATGTATAATCTTTTGTTAATAGGAAGCTTACTTCTTTTTTATCTAATGCTGGGACTAAATCCATTAGTTCTGCACGCTTTTCGTTAAAAGTAACTCGGGCTGTCTTAATATTCTCAACGCTAGTGAAAAAAGCTGCTACCTCTTTTTTAAGCGTTTGTGGTATATCATTATCACGGCGCAAGACAAAAAATACACTCTCCCTTGCTCGACGCTTCTCGTCTTCAAACTCTCTTTTGGATTTCTGAATGTAAAAAGTGTATGGTGCAACTATATCCCTCGGAGCAATATCACCAGATTTTAATGAAAACTTCTGAGTAAGCGGGGATGGGTAAAGTAAATTCAGGATGATTAAAAAACAAATGGCTAAAATAATATTCTTAATACTTACTTTCATTTAGATTTATTTGTTATTGGGATTATGAGATAGTGGGAGAGAGTTGGGATTTGGATTTTCTTTAGAATATGCTTTAACTATCTCTTTAACTAATGGATGACGCACAATATCCTGTTCGGCAAGTTCAACAAATTTAATCCCTTGCACTCCTATGAGAATGGACTGAATATGTAATAGGCCCGAATCTTTTGAAGTAGGTAAATCTATTTGAGTTATATCGCCCGTAATACATGCCCGTGAGCCTATGCCCAAGCGAGTTAAAAACATCTTCATCTGTATTTTCATTGTGTTTTGTGCCTCATCCAAAATAATAAACGCATTGTCCAAATTTCTGCCACGCATATAAGCAAGGGGAGCAACTTCTATTCTTCTCTCATCCATATATTCTCTTATCTGGCTATAAGCCATTCATTCATAAAGTGCATCATAAAGTGGACGCAAATACGGGTCCACTTTTTCCTTAAAATCACCAGGTAAAAAGCCAAGTTTCTCACCCGCCTCTACTGCTGGTCTGGTAAGTATAATCCTGCGAACCACATCCCGTTTTAGCAATTCAACCGCCTTGGCAACGGCAAGATAAGTTTTTCCCGTACCCGCCGGCCCTGTACAGATAACTACATCAAACCCATTTAATGCTTCCAAATACTCAATCTGCCCAGGACTTCTCGGCCGAACAGGCCCCTTATGGGTAAGTAATTGTAAGGACAT